>JBAUEV010000300.1:0-2584 GCA_049678805.1 Gammaproteobacteria bacterium | reverse complement strand
GATTATAATGAAGCATCAGCATCATCATGGATTTGATTTTTACAAACTTCACCCCGGAGCAGCATCATGACAGACCATGCAGGCATTAGCGCAGCGAATCGTAAGAAAGTCGCTGAAGAATTAGGGCATCTATTAGCGGATACTTACCTATTGTATTTGAAAACTCAAAATTTTCATTGGAATGTTGAAGGTCCTCATTTTTATTCTTATCATTTGCTTTTAGAAAAACAATATGAGGAGTTAGCCGACGCCGTGGACAAGCTAGCCGAACGCATTCGTGCATTAGGCCAACCTGCTCCTGGTTCTTTTGCGGAATTCAATAAAACAGCATGCATTAAAGAAGCAACTCATGGGTTAAAGGCACCTGAAATGTTTAAGCAATTATTAGCCGGTCATGAAATATTGGCTAATTGTTCACGCGAAATTTTTAAAGTAGCGACTAAAGCTGGCGATGAAGCGACTGGGGACCTGCTGAACGAGCGCATGGCGGCTCATGAAAAAGCAGCATGGATGTTGCGAAGTTCTTTGCTCCTTTAGCTTTGCTGAATGTTTTAACGCTGAATTTCTGCCTGATGAGTAATTGCTTATTATTCAAGTTTGGAGTAGTTTGTTAAAAAAATAAGAGAAGAAACCTCATGCCTAAAATCAAAACACCTTCTAACGAGTTTTTAGAGCAGAATAAGATTTGTAGTCAAACTGAATTTTAGGCTGCTATCAAAAAAGGTAATGTGGAAGATCTTAAGAAGCTTAATTATTTAGCTTCTCACTTAGAAACCAAAATACACGCACCAAATGAGATATTGCATGATGGTACTCCCTTACATTTAGCTGTTGCTATCAACCAAAAGGATGTGGTTAAGTTTCTGCTGGATGAAGGGGCCGATATTGAAGCTAAAAACTTCCTCAGCGACACCCCCTTGCTTGTGGCAGTTTTTTTGGCATAGAAGAAATGGTTCAATTGTTATTGGAGAGGGGAGCTGATATTCATGCCCAGGACTTCAGCGGCAATAATCCCTTGCATGTGGCTATTTTTACGAGGACTCTGCTAGTAAACAAAAAGATCGAGGATATTGTAAGATTGCTTCTGAAAGAAAACGCCAATTACAAAGCCGTTAATGACATTGGGAAAATACCTGAACAATATGCAATACATTTAGGTTTAAAAGAATTGGCTTCAATTATCGCTCAGTGGCATAGACCACTCTCTCAAACTCGAACAAATTTTTCTGGGAGAAAGAACTTTTTTGAGGATGGTACTTCTTCTACCGTAATAGTAAAACCTGATGATTCCTTTGATGGAATACCCCTTGAACGTATTGCTACCAAAAGATAATGATGAAAAATGGTTTTTTAAAAGTTAGAATTTTATCTGACTCGTCATTGCGAAGGAGCGTAGCGACTCAAGCAATCCAGGTTAATGTTTTTTAAAACCAGATCTGGATTGCTTCGCTCCGCTCGCAATGACGACTTTTTAATGTTCGGCTAATACTACTTCGTTAAGTAGCATTCCAAAATAATCGAATCCCCGCGGTCGATGCCGCGGGGATTCGATTATTTTAGGGTAATTGTGGGATACAGATTTACCAGACACTAATACTACTTAATGAAGTAGTACTAAGAAAGTTTCTTTTTGAGTAAATCATTGACTTGTTGCGGATTTGCTTTGCCGCGTGTGGCTTTCATAATTTCACCAATAAAGTAACCGAATAATTTTTCTTTTCCGGCACGGTATTGTGCAGCCTGTTCAGGATTTTTAATAATGATTTCATCAATGATCTTCGAAATTTCAGTGGTATCACTGATTTGGCGTAAACCTTTTTGGGTAATAATATCATCAACACTACCCACACCACGCCAGAGTTCTTCAAATACAGTTTTAGCAATTTTGCCGGAAATAGTCCCATCTTCAATCCGTGCTAACAAACTGCCGAGTTGGGTAGGCGTAATAGGACTTTGATTAATATCGAGCCCGTCTTTGTTCAGTGCGCCATTTAATTCACTGATAATCCAATTTGCGGTTAACTTCGGAGAAATAGGAGCAGCTTGTAAGGTGCTTTCAAAATAATTAGCCAGTTCACGTTCGCTAACTAATACATTAGCATCGTAACTGCTCAAACCAAATTGGGTTTTAAAACGCTCGGCTTTTTCCCACGGCAATTCTGGGAGAGTTTGTCGTATGGTTTCAATAAATTCGGGTGTGATAACTAAAGGCAACAAATCAGGATCAGGAAAGTAACGATAATCGTTGGCTTCTTCTTTGGAACGCATTGAACGCGTTTCGTTTTTATCCGCATCGTATAAACGTGTTTCCTGAACAACTTGTCCACCGTTTTCAAGCAAAGCAATTTGCCGTTCAATTTCGTAATTAATGGCGCGCTCTACAAAACGAAATGAATTAACATTTTTGATTTCAGCACGAGTACCAAATTTTTCTTGACCCTTGGGACGCACTGATACGTTAGCATCACAACGGAATGAGCCTTCTTGCATATTGCCATCGGAGATTTCCAAATAACGTACGAGTGCGTGCAGTGCTTTGAGATAGGCAACGGCTTCTTTTGCCGAACGCAGTTCAGGTTCAGAA
>JBAUEV010000299.1:0-4760 GCA_049678805.1 Gammaproteobacteria bacterium | reverse complement strand
AAAATGGGCAATTCATTTGGGTGATGACAGAACCCAATTTATCGCAAGACTCACCGTGGCTATTGAACAAATGGTGATTGCAATGACTGCTGCCAAGCCAGAAACACTTTCTAATAGCAGGGAATATTTAGAAAGTCTAGGTATTCTAGAGAAATCTGCACCCTCATCTGTGGTCTTGTCAATGCCACCTTCTACATCCCAAAAGCAGCAAGGCTGCCTGAATTGGCTAGCCAGCAAAATTTGTTTTTGGCGATCCTCCCCTGCTACCGAAACAAGCCCTACATCAGAAAAAGGTAAAGCGCCTGGGGAGGAGACACCATTACTACCCTCAACCGTTAAATGAGCTCTTGCATAAGCTCCTATTTGATTTTACGATATGGGTCAAGTATATTTAGCCACTTACATTGACTCCTGATAATTGAAGAATAATCCAAAATGTCTCAACACCCAGCTAATGACAAAACTGCTAGCATGAACGAAATAAATAAACAGCCGCAGGCCGAATTTATACAACTCAAAAATGTTATCAAAAATTTACCTATTAGCATTTATTGGAAAGACAAAAACGGTGTTTATCTAGGATGCAATGACTACCAAGCAGAAATGGCGGGTTTTACTTCGGATGCCGATATGATTGGTAAAACCGATTATGATTTTCCTTGGAAAGATTATGCCGATGAGTTAAGAAGAATAGATCAAGAGATAATGCGTGGTGGTGTTCCCAAAGAATTGGAAGAAACACCTCTCTTAGCATCTGGCAAAAAAATAACCATGCTCACTAACAAAGCACCTTTAAGGGATGAGCAAGGAAAAATTATTGGCATTATGGGTATATCGGTTGATATTACAGCATGTAAAGAAACACAAGACGCATTACAAAAAGCCAAAGAAGAAGCTATAGCTCGAGAAAAAATAACAAAAACTGATATTAGGAATATTGAGCAACATTTAAATTCTGTTATTGAATCCATTGCCGGCAATCATTGGTGGAAAGATCTTGATGGCCGTTATAGAGGGTTTAACGATGCACTCACAAAAGCACTTGGTCTCGAATCTACTATAGACATTCTAGGAAAAACGGATTATGAATTATTATGGACTGGCGGCGCAGCTGAGCTAGTTAAGCACGATAAAGAGGTTATAGTTAGCAGGAGGCCTTTAACCTATGAAGAAGAGGTGCCTGTCGAAGATGGAAAGGCATTGACATTTCTAGTAACTAAAGTGCCCTTAAAAGATGAGAATAATAATATTATTGGCACCATAGGAACTTCGATTGACATTACTGCACAAAAAAACGCACAAGTACAGTTAAGGATTGCTAAAGAAAAAGCAGAAGAAGCGAGCCAAGCCAAATCGGATTTTATAGCCAATGTAAGCCATGATTTGCGCACCCCATTATCCGGTATTTTAGGCGCTGCCGAACTATTAAAAACGCGTGTTTCTCAAAATGAGCAGGCAATACCCCATCAAATTGTCCAAGCCAGTAAGGTATTACTGAACTTATTCGATGAAATCATCGAATATATCAAACTCGAAGAAAATAGGCCGTCGCTAAAGACTGACCAACTTGGTATAAAAAGCATAGTCAATGACATTGTTAATTTGTTAACACCTTCAGCGAATCTGAAAAAATTAAAACTAAAAGTAAACCTGGATGCTTCAATACCCCAATACTTAATAGGTGATACATCACGTATTTATAGAATACTGCTTAATTTGGTAAGCAATGCAATTAAGTTTACCAAAAAAGGTTTTGTGGCAATTCATGCTACCCTTGCCAAAGAAAGAGAGAAAGACATTATTCTAAAGATCGTTATTGAAGACTCGGGGATAGGAATACCTAGCAATAAATTTGATCAAATATTTACCCGTTTCACTCGATTAACTGCTGCCCAACAAGGAGCTTTTAAAGGGGCAGGTTTGGGATTAAGTATTGTAAAGCAATTTATAGAAGAAATGAACGGCGAAATCTATGTCGAGAGCGAATTAAATAAAGGCTCCAAATTCATTTGCGTATTATCGTTTAAAAAATCATTGCTGAATGAGAATGTGATACAAACTGAAGTAAAACGTTCCATGTCAAAAAGTAAAACAAGGCGGTCAAAAAGAGTTCTAAACACTCAAGCCCATCTATCTTTACCAACATTATTAAATACCAAACATACTCCTAATGTTCTATTAATCGAAGATGATTTGCTCGCACAAACAGTCACTAAATATAATGTAGAAGCCTTTAATTGTTCTGTTGATATTGCAAACTCAGGCCATCAGGCTATAGCTATGTTTAAAAAAAAGAAGTATCACCTTGTGTTAACGGATATTGGATTACCCGATATCAATGGATATGAAGTAACTGAAATGATTAGAAAATTTGAAACAAAAACAAATGGCCATGTACCCATAATAGCTGTAACAGCCTATGCAAATACCCAAGATAAACAACGTTGTATTCAGGCTGGAATGGATGAAGTGCTAACCAAACCTTTGATGATTGAAGTTGTACGTGATATCCTAGAAATTCATCTTAAAGAAGAAGAAATACAACAAGCCATATCACAAGCCAGTCAAAAAGAAACGTCTAAACATCTTAATGCCATTGATTTAGATTTAGGCGCAAAACTTATCAATGGCGATCATGAATCGGCGAGAAACATGCTTAAAATACTGGTAGAAGAATTACCCAATGAAAAAAAGATGATTGAAGGAGCCTATAAAAAACGTAACTATCAAGAATTGGCTAAGCTCGTTCATAAATTGCACAGTGGTACCTGTTATTGTGGTACCCCAAAGTTAAAAGAAGCCTCTGAAAAACTAGAACAAACAATAAAATCAAACGATAACCGAGCTATGAAGGTGCCCTATGATTATCTGATAGAGCAAATAGTAGCTGTCATAAATGCTTATAAGGAATTGAGATAAAAGTTGTCAGGATGACTCATATATTATCAATTTTCAAAACGAATATGAGAGAGTCCAAAATGAAAACAATTGGTCTTATTGGTGGTGCAAGTTATCAGTCTTCTATTGAGTATTATCGTCTTATTAATGAAAAAACTAATCAACTACTGGGTGGGCAATATTCCGCCAAAATTGTGATGGTTAGCCTTAATTTTCATGAAATCGTTGAAGCGTTCTATAGCGATAGATGGAATCATATAGAAAAAATAATGATTAGTGCCATACGGCAATTAGAGCATGCTGATGTTGATTTTATTGCAATATGTTGTAATACTCTTCATAAAATTGCGTCAATTATTGCACAATCTTCCACTCTTCCATTTCTACATATACTGGAACCTACTGGACAACAGATTAAAAGACAAAAAATTAACACTGTTGGAATTTTAGGAAGTAAGTTCACTATGCAGGGTATTTTTCATAAAGATTACTTGCATTCTAAATTTCAAGTTAACTCCATTACTCCCAATGAGAAAGAGCAAGAAATCGTTAATACAATAATTTTTGATGAATTATGTTATGGCGTTGTCAAAGAAGAATCTAAGCAAACTATTCTCAGGGTCATCACCTCTTTGCAACAAAGAGGTGCTCAAGGCATTGTTTTAGGTTGCACAGAACTACCCTCATTGTTACAATCAGTTACCAATTTAAAAATACCGCTTTTTAATACGACTTTTTTCCACGCAGAAGCCATCACCCACTTTGCTTTATCAGAAAGCTTGCAAGAAGAAATGCACTTTAAAAAAGTGGCTAATTATTCTTAACTGCTAGGGGAGGATAAAAAATATGAGTCTTTACAGGAAACATTTATTGTGTTCACAAGATTGGAGTAAAGAAGAACTTATGACAGTCTTGCAATTAGCTGCGCAAATGAAGCAAAAACCCTATGATCTAGCTTGGACAAGTCTACTTAAAAATAAATCTTTTTTGATGCTTTTTTATAACCCTTCGTTGCGCACCCATATTTCCTTTGAAACAGCAATAACTCAGTTAGGCGGACATGCTCAATATAGAACTCCAAACATGGGGTGGATTAAAACATCTAAACAAGCTGGCGAGGCCATTAGTGATGCGGCCAAGGTGATATCACGTTATGTTAATGGCATCGGCTTACGTATTTTATTGGATGCTGTGCCTTATTACGGTGCTGGTCATCAGATGCTTTTAGAATATGCGAAAGCGGTCACTGTTCCTCTTATCAGCATGGCAGATGATCGCTTTCATCCTTGTCAAGGTTTAGCTGATATTATGAGCTGGGCAGAGGGGCTTAGTTCTGAAAAAAGTCAACCCGACTTTAACAATTTAAAAGGTAAAAAACTTTTGCTGACTTGGGCAAAAAGTAGTCTTACACGACCCTGGAGTAGTGTTCAATCACATTTGTTACTAGCCAGCCGTTTTGGCATGAATATCACACTCGCAAGACCAGAAGGGTATGATTTAGACCACGAAATATGCCAATGGACACAACAAAATTGTAATGAAAATGGCACTCGTTTTGAAATGATTGATAACCCAGATGATGGGTATAAAGAGGCGCATGTTGTTTTCGCACGTAACTGGGTGACTTCAAATGCCTATCAAGATGGCCAACTTCAAAAGCAAGCTGAAATTGATAAGGCATTACAACATACTCAATGGACGGTAACAGCCGAACGTATGGCACGCACTCATAACGCGTTATTTGCCAATCCTATGCCGCTTGATCGAGGAAATGAAGCAACGAATGAGGTAGCCGATAGCCCACGTTCAGTTATTTTCGATGTTGCCGAAAACCGTTTACATGTACAGAAAGCAATAATGGC
>JBAUEV010000298.1:0-11145 GCA_049678805.1 Gammaproteobacteria bacterium | reverse complement strand
GGGCAGAATACATCCCTGTATTCTACGGTCTTCCAACAACACCCACACGACATTCTTACCCAACGACCTTATTTATAAGAAATATGCAACAACGCCGAACAAGCCGCGGCACGTAGGCAGTAAGGAGCGAGGAAATGACCCGGGGGTTTTCAGAGAATACATTTATGCAAAACACAGCAGGTATTTTATACATAGTTGCCACTCCCATTGGTAACTTGGATGATCTTACGCCACGTGCCTTACACGTGTTAGGTGGGGTGAATCTTATAGTGGCTGAAGATACTCGGCATAGTAAAAAATTATTGCAGCATTTTAATTTGCAAACCCCTTTACGTTCTTTGCATGAACATAATGAGCGTGCTCGTATAGCCGAGTTGCTGGATTTGTTGTATCAAGGGCAGCAAATTGCAGTCATTTCGGATGCTGGAACGCCATTGATACGCGATCCTGGTTATCATTTAGTGCATGCTGCTCATGAAAATGGTATTCGAGTGGTGCCAATCCCTGGGGCATGTGCGGCTATTGCGGCACTAAGCGCAGCGGGTTTGCCAGCTGATCGTTTTGTATTTGAAGGGTTTTTGCCGGCACAATCCAGTGCACGATTGAGGCATCTACAAGAGTTGGTGACGGAAACGCGAACGTTAATATTTTATGAAACACCGCATCGTATTGTGGCAATGCTACAAGATGCATTAAATGTCTTTGGGGCAGAGCGACATACGGTATTGGCTAAAGAGTTAACTAAAGTATTTGAAACGATTCATGCGGCTCCTTTAGGTGAGTTGTTGGATTGGTTGCAACAGGATGAGAATCGTAGGCGTGGGGAGTTTGTCGTGTTGGTGGCAGGTGCAGCAGAATCGCCTGCTCTTCAGCAAGCTGCATTGCCAACGGGGCAACTTTTGGCGATTTTGTTGGCCGAGTTATCATTGAAGCAAGCAGTGAAAATCGCATCTCAGATAACTGGATTAAAAAAGAATTATGTATATGAGTTGGCGTTAAAACAGACATCGGCAGAAAGGTAGCCTTGATGCAGCATTAGCGGAATCAAGGAAGTCTAATGACAGATGATATATCGTTAAGCCCACATCCTCTGTATAATCGCTCCTGGAGTTAGCCAAGCAGTCGCTGTTTCACTACTTGTGAAATGGAGGAAAGTCCGGGCTCCATAGGGTAGAGTGCCAGGTAACGCCTGGGGGGCGCGAGCCTACGGAAAGTGCCACAGAAAAAAAACCGCCAAGCGGCGTTTTATAGCATCGCTGGTAAGGGTGAAAAGGTGTGGTAAGAGCACACCGCGCGGTTGGCAACAGCCGTGGCAGGGTAAACCCCACTCGGAGCAAGACCAAATAGAGGTTCAAGCAGTTTTAGCTGCACAGCATGACCCGTGCTGGAATCCGGGTAGGTCGCTTGAGGTGTGTGGTGACACACATCCCAGATAGATGACTGTTCACGACAGAACCCGGCTTACCGGCTGACTCCACTTTGAATTGAACTCTCTCCTAGCTAAAGATCCACTTTGTCATAACGAAGTATCAACCTCCTGCCTCTTGCTGAGTTTGGGTTTGTCGACTGTCGACAGGGCTTCCGCTCTGAAACGTGCCACTCTACCTCACACTGCGCTTTACCGCCACGTGCAGTTCGCTCCTTACGCCTATACGTGCGGCGCCCCCGCGCCTACGTGCCGCTTGCTCGCGCCTACGTGCCGCGGCTTGTCCGCGGCATCCAGACAACCGTTGGAAAAGGCTGTCGTTGCGAGGCCGCTTTTTGGCCGAAGCCATCCAGAAGTAGGTTTTTGAAATGCGGATTGCTTTGCCACGCTTCACTCGCAACCGGCTGCTAGGCAGCCTCCTTGCAACGACGAAAAAATTGGATGCCGCGGACAAGCCGCGGCACGTAGGCGCGAGCAAGCGGCACGTAGGCGGTGAGAAGCGTATAAAGCGGATTCTGCTTTTGATCCACCCCACGTAGGATTTTTGCGGCCTAATAAGTGAGCTTTCATGGTATTCACATCAAATGCTTGACAATGTAGTGAATTTAGCGATGATAGTGGTAAGAAGTGGTAAAGAGTGGGTAAACGTGGGAGAGGCTCGCAATGTTTCGCGGAATCAGTGCAGTCAACTTAGATGCCAAAGGCCGAATGGCCGTTCCCTCTCGTTATCGGGTGCAGATCGAGAAAGAAGCCAATAGCCAATTGATTGTAACCATTGATACTGAGCATCGTTGTTTACTGCTTTACCCTTTACCAGAATGGGAATTGATTGAACGTAAGATTGAAGCATTACCCAGTTTTAATCCTACAGCCCGTCGCATCCAACGTTTGTTGATTGGGCATGCCACGGAAGTAGAACTCGATAATAACGGCAGAATTTTGTTACCGCCCTTGTTACGGGAGTACGCCGCAATCGATAAACGAGTGATGTTAGTCGGACAAGGCAAGAAATTTGAAATTTGGGATGAAGGGCAATGGCAAGGTGGTCGTGACCAGTGGTTGGCGCAGGCTCCATTACTGGGAACAGACTTGCCTGAGGAATTGAAGTCGCTTTCGTTATAGAGATTGTATGTCCGCTTTAGTGCATCATCCCGTATTGCTACGGGAAGTTTTGGAAGGTTTAGCAATCAAACCCGATGGTGTGTATGTAGATGCAACATTTGGTCGTGGCGGACATTCAACAGCGATTTTAGCTAAGTTGGAGAGCAAAGGAAGGTTACTCGCATTTGACAAGGACCCGGCTGCAATTAAAGCTGCCGCAACACAGGAGACGTTTAAGGATGAACGTTTTTTACTGCAACAAGGATCGTTTACCATGTTACTAAACTCTATACAACAACAGGGTTTGGTCGGAAAAGTGGATGGAATTCTATTTGATTTAGGAGTTTCATCCCCTCAACTGGATGATCCTGCGCGCGGCTTTAGTTTTTTGCATGATGGTCCATTGGATATGCGGATGAATCCGGCCGTAGGTGTTAGTGCCGCGACCTGGTTAAATGCAGCGCCGGAAAAAGAAATCGCCACGGTGTTGAAAGAATATGGCGAAGAGCGTTACGCAAAACGCATTGCAAAAGCACTGGTGGGGGAACGAGCGCAACAACCCATTTTAACAACGGGACGTTTAGCAGAAATTGTTAAACGCGCTCATCCACGCTGGGAGCGACACAAACATCCAGCAACGCGTAGTTTTCAAGCGATTCGCATTTTTGTAAATCAAGAATTGACAGAATTGCAAATCGTTTTGGAGCAATGTATAGAAGCGCTCGCTGTGGGGGGACGATTAGTAGTAATTAGTTTTCATTCTTTAGAAGATCGTGTTGTAAAGCGATTTATGCAGGGGAAAACTCAACAAGAGAACGAAGTATTACGTGGTTTGCCGATACCCACGGTAACGGTTGCGCCACGACTACGTCGTATTGGCAAATTAATTAAACCTACTCAAGAGGAGATCGCGCAAAATCTTAGAGCAAGGAGTGCGATTCTAAGAGTTGCAGAGAAAATAGTATGAATGCAGCAGTCAAAGTTTTATCACGTGGCCGATTAGTTGCGCACGCGCAACCTAAAGCAGTTTCATTAAAGCATAATTGGCCGGTAATGTTATTAGCAATTGTAGCGTTGATTTCAGCACTTTCTGTGGTGTATGTGAAAGATTTAAGTCGTCGCATGTTTATTGAATATCAGACATTGGAAGATACTCAAAGCGAATTAAACGCTGATTGGAGCAAATTATTGTTAGAACAAAGTGCTTGGTCAACTCATGCACGGGTTCAAACCATTGCTGAGCAGCGTTTAAATATGGAAATACCAATGCCAGGGCATGTAGTGATGTTACGGGAATAGATGAGCAACGAAATGGCCGATAAAACATGACATCCACAACTGAAGGTAAATGGCGGCTTTATTTTTTGTGCGGAATCTTACTGCTAGCCATTGGTGGGATTACATGGCGACTTATTGACCTTGGCGTGAAAGATAGAAGTTTTTTATTGCAACAAAGTGATGCTCGCGTAGTGCGGATTGTAAGCACACCGGCCTACCGGGGCATGATAACAGATCGTAATGGGACACCATTGGCAATCAGCACACCTGTTGATTCCATATGGATAAACCCACAAATGTTTGACCCTACCCTCGCGCAGATGACACAACTCGCTGGGTTACTTGGCACGCCGTTGAATGAAATAAAACAACGGCTTGCCAAGGACGCTCAGCGAGATTTTGTGTATTTGAAACGAGGATTACCGCCGGATGTTGCTGATCGCATTAAAGCGCTAAACATTCCAGGCTTATTTTCACAACGTGAATACCATCGTTTTTATCCAGAAGGAGAGATTGCCGCCCACTTAATTGGGTTTACTAATGTAGATGACAATGGGCAAGAAGGATTGGAGTTAGCCTATAACAAATCGTTGGCTGGTGTACCAGGCAAGGAAGAAGTGCAGAAAGACCGTTTGGGGCATGTGGTGGCAGTACTAAATGTTATCAGCGAACCACAGCAAGGACATGATTTAGTCTTAAGTTTGGATGACCGTGTACAATATATCGCTTATCGGGCATTACTGAATGCAGCGGCAGAATTTAAGGCGAATGCTGCTTCGGCAGTGGTGTTAAACGCTAAAACCGGTGAAATTCTAGCGATCACAAATGTGCCCTCTTATAATCCGAATCACCGTCCCACAGGACAAAGTGATCGTTATCGCAATCGTGCAGTAACGGATGTGTTTGAGCCAGGGTCGACGATGAAGCCTTTTAGCATATACACTGCTTTAAAAAGTGGTAAATATACGACTACTTCATTGATTGATACTAATCCAGGGTGGTTAGAGATTGATGGGCATCGAATAAGCGACGTTGAGGCTAATAACGGGGTGCTAACGGTTGCTCAGGTATTGCAAAAGTCGAGTAATATTGGTACGGCTAAGATGCTGCTAACCTTGCCGCCACAAGCATTATGGGGAGTATTGCATGGAGTGGGGTTTGGCGAGCGAACTAATTCAGGATTTCCCGGTGAGGTGAATGGTGTATTACCAGAACATACCCACTGGCCAGTAATTGATTATGCAACACTCGCATTTGGTTATGGAGTTTCAGTAACAACGTTGCAATTAGCGCAAGCCTATGATGTGCTGGCGAATGATGGCATAAAGATTCCGGTTACATTGACTAAACAGGATTCACCGCCTCAAGGTACACGGGTGCTAGTTCCAGAAGTAACTAAAAAAATAATTGCAATTTTGGAAACTGTGCTGCAAAAAGGGGGAACTGCAACTGAGGCAAGGGTTCTGAATTATCGTGTGGCAGGTAAAACTGGAACAGCCTATATTGCAGGACGGAAGGGTTATGATAAGCATAATCGACACTACACCGCTTCTTTTGTAGGTTTTGCACCTGTGAGCAATCCGCAATTAGTGGTGGCGGTAGTATTACATGACCCCGATAGAAAAGAACATTTTGGGGGTGAGGTGGCAGCACCGACGTTTGCGCAAATCATGGGACAGACATTACGGTTGATGGATATTGCACCAGACGATTTGCAGCAAGGTTAAATAGATTAAAGCGAATGTTTCCCTCCCCCTTGCAGAGGGAGGAGATATAAGAGAATAGATTTGAGAAGTTATCGGAATGGCGTCTGATATTGATAATAAGGTATTCACTGCAAGGAGAAGCAGATGAAGTACAGATTGGGGAATAATTCATGTTGGCGGCCAGTCAAATGAGCTGGGAAGTAAGTCTCAGCGAGCTGCTTAAAAATAGCATTGCTATCGCGCCCGAATTGGATTGCAAAATCCATGGTATCAGCGCCGATAGCCGGACAGTTACGCCTGGCGATTTATTTGTAGCTATGAAAGGAGAAAGCTATGATGGCCGCCATTATATTGCCGAGGCCATTGCTCAAGGCGCCGCCGCAGTTGTGTATGAAGCTGAACCGATGGAACCCAATTTACAAGTGATCCAAACGTCTGAGCAGCGTGTGCCATTGATAGGCATTATGAATTTGACTAACCATGTGGGACCCATTGCTGCGCATTTTTATGGCTATCCAGCCCAACAAATGGCCTTAGTGGGTATTACTGGCACGAATGGTAAAACCTCTTGTAGCAACTTCATTGCTCAAGCTTTGCAAAGTAAAGGGCGTGCTTGTGGCATCATAGGTACTTTGGGTTATGGTTTTCCTAATCGGCTTACGCCTGGGAGTTTTACCACGCCCGATGCAATTACCTTGCAGCGTGAGCTTGCTGAATTACATGGTCAAGGCGCCAAAGTGGTAGCGTTAGAAGTTTCTTCACATAGTTTAGTACAGCAGCGAGTAACCGGTACGGACTTTACGGCTGCCATTTTCACCAATCTCACGCGCGATCATTTGGATTATCATGGCACCATGCGTCGTTATGGAGAAGCTAAGCGCATGCTGTTTCAACAACCCGGGTTGCGGTATGGCATTATCAATTTAGATGATGCGTTTGGCCGAGAATTAGTACGACAATTTCAAAATAAATTAGAATTGTATGGTTATACAATTACTGGTGTGAAAGCGGATATTCCCACACTGAGTGCACACGATATTCGTCTCAATCACACAGGGTTTGCTGCCAAAGTACTCACACCTTGGGGTAAAGGTGTTGTGCAAAGCCAATTATTGGGACGATTCAATATCAGTAACGTATTAGCGGTGTTAGCTACTTTAAATGTATTAGGATTACCCTTTGCAGAGTCCTTATCTAGTTTACGTTCCTTGGAACGAGTGCCGGGACGTATGCAAGTGTTGGGTGGTGGTAAATTACCGACGGTGGTGATTGATTATGCCCATACACCGGATGCTCTAGAACAAACCTTGCTAGCATTACGAGAACATTGCAAAGGAAAATTGTGGTGTGTTTTTGGTTGTGGGGGGGATCGTGATCGTGGTAAACGACCTTTAATGGGAAAAATTGCTGAACGGTGTAGCGACCGTTTAATTATTACCGACGATAATCCACGTACTGAAAATTCCCAACAAATTGCGGCTGATATTATGCAAGGAATATTGTGTCCGTGGGCAACTGAGGTATTATATGACCGCCAAGCAGCCATTGCGCATGCGGTTGACTGCACTGGAATTGGTGATATTGTAGTAGTTGCAGGTAAAGGGCATGAATGTTATCAAATTATTGGTACGGAAAAATTTCCATTTAACGATGCAGAACAAGCGCAAAACCAATTACGCTTAAAGCGCAAACTATGCAAACCGTCTAAAGGCGAATCAGTATGAAGTTGTCAGAGTTAGCGCGATTGGTAAATGGTAAGTTGCATGGACAGGATACTACTTTCACCGGAGTAAGCACTGACACCCGTACTCTTGAACCCCACAATTTATTTATTGCTTTACAGGGTCCTAACTTTGATGGGCACCATTTTGTTGCTACTGCCCAACAACAGCAGGCGGCAGCCACATTAGTAGCCCATCCTATTGATGACTCATTACCTTATGTAGAAGTCCAAGACACCCGCGCGGCATTTGGCCAATTGGCTACTGCACATCGGCAACAGTTTACTTTACCACTCATCGCTTTAACGGGCAGTTGTGGCAAAACCACGATTAAAACTTTAATTGCTACAATTTTACAACAGCAGGGCATTACTCTTGCTACTGAAGGCACTCTAAACAATGACATTGGAGTACCTCTTACTTTGTTGCGTTTACAGCCGCAACATCAATATGCTGTTATTGAAATGGGTGCTAATCACCATGGTGAAATTGATTACATCACCCACCTTGCCAAACCCACTGTTGCAATGATTACCAATGCGGCACCCGTGCATTTGGAAGGATTTGGTGATTTGCCAGGTGTTGCGAAAGCCAAAGGTGAAATTTATCGCGGACTAGCAGCTGATGGTATAGCGATTATCAATGCCGATGATACTTATGCAGATTATTGGCGGACTTTAACGAAAGATAAAAAAATTCTAAATTTTGGTCTTGAAAAAACCGCGGAAATTACTGCGCGCGATGTACAGTTAGACCAAGAAGGACGAGCACGTTTTACCTTACTAACACCTCAAGGAAGTACGTTAGTGAAACTTCAATTGCTTGGTAAGCATCAAGTAATGAATGCTTTAGCAGCTGCTGCGGCAACTTATGCTGTTGGTATACCTTTAGCGGCTATTCAACAAGGTTTAGAAAAAACGCCCCCTGTTGGTAAGCGATTGTGCCAATATCCAGGGCGTTCGCAAATTACCATTATGGACGACTCGTACAATGCTAACCCCGCGGCAACACGTGCAGCATTAGCCGTATTGGCGGAACGGCCTGGCGAAAAAATATTTGTTTTGGGCGATATGTTGGAGCTTGGCAATAAAGCTGAACAATTCCATGCTGAAATGGGGCAGGAAGCACGGAAATTAGGTATCAAATCCTTATATGCTTATGGTAAATTAACCCAGTTAGCTGCTCAAGCATTTGGAGAAGAGGGCCACTATTTCGCCGATCAACAACAATTGATAGCAGCTTTACAAAAAGTCATTAAGCCCGGTATGACAATACTAGTAAAAGGATCAAAAGCGATGGCCATGTGGCGTGTCGTGGAAGCGCTAAAGGAATAGCTGATGTTAGTTTGGTTAACTCATTATCTTATTCGATTTTATAGTGGTTTTCGTGTTTTTGACTACTTAACCTTCCGCACTATTTTGTGTACTTTGACTGCATTATTAATTTCCTTATTAGTCGGGCCAGCGATGATTCGTCGCTTACGTCAATACCGCGTCGGACAAAACGTGCGTAACGATGGGCCACAAACTCATCTTGGCAAAGCTGGCACGCCCACCATGGGTGGAGCGTTGATTTTGATTTCCATTACGCTGAGTACCTTACTTTGGGGAGACTTAACCAATCGCTATGTCTGGTTAGTATTATTAGTAACGTTAGGTTTTAGTTGGATTGGTTTGGTAGATGATTATCGCAAATTAGTCCTGAAAAATTCTCGTGGATTGACAGCGCGTTGGAAATATTTTTGGCAATCGGTAATTGGATTAAGCACCGCACTACTACTTTATCACTGGGCACATTTACCCATTGAAACGGAACTGGTGGTGCCTTTCTTTAAGCATCCTGTGTGGAGCATGGGATTGTTATTTATTCCTTTTGCTTATTTTGTCATTGTTGGCACCAGCAATGCTGTCAATTTAACAGATGGTTTAGATGGCTTAGCTATTTTGCCGGTGGTGATGGTAGCAGCAGCCTTAGGTATTTTTGCGTATCTTTCGGGGAATGTGAAATTTGCCAATTATTTGCTTATTCCTTACATTAGTGACATAGGTGAAATTGTTGTATTTTGCGGCGCAATTGTTGGCGCTGGCTTAGGATTTTTGTGGTTCAACACTTATCCGGCGATGGTATTTATGGGAGATGTTGGCGCATTAGGATTAGGAGCAGCATTAGGCCTTATTGCAGTATTAGTCCGTCAAGAATTAGTGCTCGTATTAATGGGTGGCGTATTTGTGATTGAGACAGTATCAGTCATTTTGCAAGTGGCTTCTTTTAAATTAACGGGCAAACGTATTTTTCGTATGGCGCCGTTACATCATCATTTTGAATTAAAAGGATGGCCGGAACCGCGGGTAATTGTACGGTTTTGGATTATCACTTTTGTATTGGTGTTGTGTGGTTTAGCAACATTGAAGTTGCATTAATTAAATATAGTGACCTACCAAAGATTTCTCAGCTAATTTACTAAATTATTACACTATCGCACATCTTCCAACTCTTTTATCGAGCTCTGCGATTTCTGACTTTATTGGCTTATCAATCATTTTGCTCAAAGAGGTTGTAGCACCGGATTGAAAAAATAAATGAGTTAAAGCCCGCAGGTTTTTACCCACCCTATTTTTAATTTGGATTTCAGCCGTAACAATCACTTGGATTCCGTTAGTATTTCATCCAGGCTACTTGCTAACGAAGTAGTAGCATTTATGATAATAAACAACGATCATTGGTCGAGGATTTTTTTTCTGCTTCCTTTTTTATATCCGCCAGCTGAGGGAATTTTTCGAGAATCTCTTTAGGCAACAAAGATATAGCTTTTGTAGGTATTTTGTTCTTTTTGAAAAAGAGCACGGTGCTTTCTGCTGCAAGTTCAATTAGAGATAGCAGTTTCCTTCTTCCAGTCAGTTGGGCAATTATTTCATTTTTTTTAGGTGATCTTTGCAAATGCTGGTCTATTTTTTCTTGCAATTCGCGTGGTGATTTTTCAGACTCATTTATAGTAAAATTGGGTTTTGAAAGTGAGAATGCTTTAGCAACAAAAAAGGCTATTACAATGTCATCATTGTTGTCATTATTATCGTTTTTGAACAATTGATTAAATACTAAAAGATTTTCCAAAGAAGCATTCTTGGTCCACGCTAAACCATAAGCAATCGCTTTAAAACCTGCTTCACCCATTGTATTTCCTCTTAAGTCAACTGTCTTTAAAGAAGAATTTCTTTCTATAGCTTCAGCCAAAGCTATGGCGCCCTCATTGCCAATGTTGTTATAACTTATATTAAATTCTTGGAGAGAAGAGTTTACCTTTAAAAGCTCAGCAATAGCTTTTGCGCCGTCATCGCCAATAGTGAGTCGGTTAACAGGTGCATCTTGGCTGCAGAAATAATTGTTAAGCTGAATGTTTAAAAGAGAAGAGTTTTCATTTAATGCTTCGCAAATAGATTTTATATTCTCACCCGTAACATAATCAAGATCAAGCATTTGGAGAGAACGATTTACTTTCAGAAGCTCTGCAATATATTGGAGGACTTCAGAACTGCAGTGATGTTCATTATCATATATAAGTGTTTTAACAGTGGTATTGCATTTCAGTGCTTCTAAAATAGTTTTTATATCATCAATAGCATTATTCGCTAAAAAAATACTAGTAAGGTTCGGATCGTTATTTTTTAAAGCATTACAGAGTGCGTCATGTTTTTCTTTAGGAATTTGCTGGATTTGCATGTTATTTCTGCTCAATTATTTTTTGATTTAGAGGCGATCTTACATACTTCGATTGCTATGCGCAACACATAAAAATCTAAAGAATCTTTTTAAATTTTTTTCTAAGAAGAATAAGGTTTAATTGTCGAAAATTAAAAACTCATTGAGCTTCATTCACCTAAATTTATTAGTTATCAAATACATCATTGATATGTGA
>JBAUEV010000297.1:0-3479 GCA_049678805.1 Gammaproteobacteria bacterium | reverse complement strand
AGGATGTATTCACCGCGTGTCGGCAAACGTAAGCTCAACAAGAGGCAGAGGATTGACATTTTATGGTAGATTCAATGAATACTATTCTTGGTATTGATCCAGGTTCACGTATCACGGGCTATGGCATTATCCGTACGGATGGCTTGCGGCATACGTATGTTACCAGCGGCTGTATTGTTACTCGTGGTGAAAATTCCGCACAACGTTTAGGGCAAATTCATCAAGGCATTGTGGAATTATTACGTGCCCATACACCCAATGAAGTGGCAGTTGAGCAAGTTTTTATGCATCGCAATGCACTTTCTGCTTTAAAATTAGGTCAAGCACGTGGCGCTGCAATCGCTGCAGTTGCTACCTATAATTTATCGATTGAAGAGTATGCACCACGACGAATCAAGCAAACCATTGCTGGTTATGGCGCTGCAGATAAAACCCAAGTGGCTTATATGGTAAAACAAGTGCTGCAGCTAACTGGCAAATTGGCAACCGATGCCGCTGACGCATTGGCCGTAGCTATTTGTCATGCACAGAGTAGAGTAAAACCATGATCGGACGTTTACGAGGTATTTTATTGGAAAAAAAACCACCTCAAGTATTGATTGAGGTAAATGGCATTAGTTATGAAGTACAAGTGTCCATGACAACTTTTTATCGCTTACCAGAATTAGGACGTGAAATAATATTGCACACCCATTTGGTAGTTCGCGAAGATGCGCACGTGCTATATGGTTTTACCCACGAAAATGAACGCACATTATTTCGGAATTTAATAAAAGTCAGCAATGTTGGACCAAAATCAGCATTGGCCATTTTATCCGGAGTAGAACCCGATGAATTTGTGCGTTGCGTGATGGAGCAAGATACAGCACAACTATCGCGTTTGCCTGGGATTGGTAAAAAAACCGCTGAACGTTTAGTCATTGAAATGCGCGACCGCGTGGCAGATTGGCATACAAATGCTTTAGAATTTGCTAACGTGTCTCTACCAGGTGCAGAAATCATTACCAATACAGTACAAGATGCTATTAGTGCTTTGATCGCATTGGGCTATAAACCCATGGACGCAAGACGCGTTATTTTGCGTGTCGAACGTCCTGGCGCGAATAGTGAAGAATTAATCCGTTTGGCCTTACAAGGCTTAGCGAAAGGAGTGCAACATGCTCACCCCGGATCGCCTGATTAGCACCCAAGCTATAACGGAAGAAACGTTATTTGATAACACCATCCGTCCTAAACGCTTAAGCGATTATGTCGGGCAACCAGCCGTGCGCGAACAAATGGCTATTTTTATAAATGCCGCTAAAACCCGTGGGGACGCACTTGACCACGTCTTGATTTTTGGGCCTCCCGGATTAGGTAAGACCACTTTGGCGCATATTATTGCTCACGAAATGGGTGTTGGTCTGAAACAAACATCGGGACCGGTATTAGAAAAAGCCGGCGATTTGGCTGCTTTACTGACTAATCTCGAGCCAGGTGATGTGTTATTTATTGATGAAATCCACCGCTTAAGTCCGGTAGTCGAGGAAGTATTGTATCCAGCACTAGAAGACTATCAATTGGATATTATGATTGGTGAAGGGCCAGCAGCACGCTCGATTAAGTTGGATTTACGCCCATTTACCTTGGTGGGTGCAACCACTCGTGCCGGTTTGTTGACCTCACCATTACGTGATCGCTTTGGCATTGTCCAGCGCTTGGAATTTTACACTGTGGACGACTTAATCCATATCGTTATGCGTTCAGCCAAAATTTTGCAAGTATCATTAGAGTTTGACGGGGCACAAGAAATTGCCCGCCGCGCGCGTGGCACACCGCGTATTGTCAATCGCCTGTTGCGCCGCGTGCGGGATTATGCCCAGGTCAAAGGAGATGGTAGAATTACCATGCAAATGGCAACACAAGCATTAGATTTATTGCAAGTCGATAAACACGGCTTTGATATGCTAGACCGTAAAATGTTGTTAACTTTAATTGATAAATTTGCCGGCGGGCCAGTGGGTATCGATAGCTTAGCGACTGCGATTGGTGAAGAACGTGGCACTATCGAAGAAGTATTAGAACCTTATTTAATTCAACAAGGTTTTATTCACCGCACACCCCGCGGACGTGTGGCAACTAAGCAAGCCTATTTGCATTTTGGTTTAGCAGTGCCGAAATCCATAACGTTGCAAAATGAGTTATCCTTGCTTGATGAATAATGAATTTATTTTGCCAGTTCAAGTCTTCATTGAAGACACTGATATGAGCGGTGCGGTCTATCACGCAAATTATCTCAATTATATGGAGCGAGGGCGCACTGCTTGGTGTAATGCGTTAGGCATTCGCCTGGAACAATGGGCTTATCAAGGCATTCATTTTGTAGTGCGGCAAGCAAAAGTGGATTATTTAGTACCTGCCTATTGGAATGACCGTTTAGAAGTGGTAAGCCGTATTGCAAATCGCAGTTATACCTATTTGGAATATCAACAACAAATTCGACAACAAGAGACAAAACAAAGAATTTTTTGTGAAGCATTGATTAAAGTAGTCTGTGTCAATCAACAGCAAAAGCCGCGACGGATTCCGGCAGAATTAGCGGAGGGCATATTAAGTGACAACTGATACAACGTTGTGGAGTTATGTAGCCAATGCAGGGACAGTAGTAAAAATAGTCATGTTATTACTGATATTAGCTTCGATTATATCGTGGACGTTTATTTTGCAACGCGGCTTATTTTTGCGCGCAGCTAATACCAATTCTAGACGTTTTGAAGACCAGTTTTGGTCGGGTGGTGATTTGAATAAATTATATTTGGAGTTAGTGCAACGTAAGGATCAATTAAGTGGTTTAGCCAGCATTTTTTATGCCGGATTTAAAGAATTTACGCGCTTAAGTCAACAAACCAACATAACACCTGAGGCATTGTTGAAAGGTAGCCAACGTGCCATGCGCGTAGCGCAAGCACGCGAAGTAGATCAACTCGAGCGTCATTTACCTTTTTTAGCAACTGTCGGTTCTACTAGCCCTTATGTAGGTTTGTTTGGCACTGTGTGGGGGATTATGACGGCATTTCATGCCCTCGGTGCGGTACAACAAGCAACTATCGCAATGGTGGCGCCCGGTATTTCAGAAGCGCTGATTGCCACGGCAATGGGTTTATTTGCGGCAATTCCTGCGGTAATTGCTTACAACCGCTATTCTGCTGGCGCTGAGCGATTAGCAAATCATTATGAAACCTTCCAAGAAGAATTTGCCGGCATTTTGCAACGTGAAGGACACAAGCGGTGATAGGAATACTGTCATGCACTGTTCACCTATCCTTCCTGTCGTTGAGTGCGACTAGGTATCAGGCCCTTCGAGACGCGGCACGTTGTGCCGCTCCTCAGGGTGAACGGTTTACGGGATGGTACAGGTATGTACCAGGGAGCACAAAACGACAGGGAGACTAGCTGAACAGGTAACAGCTGGCATACAATTTTTTTAATGAGCGATATTC
>JBAUEV010000296.1:0-8250 GCA_049678805.1 Gammaproteobacteria bacterium | reverse complement strand
CAGGAACAATATCACGTCTCATATTTCCTAAACTCCCATATTTATTCGCCCCTTTCATAAACGTCATAATAAATTCAGTATATTCCTCTTCTACTGTATGAGACAAGATATGCGCATGCAATAGACTTAGAATATCCTATTCCTATTTTATTATTGCCCAAAACTTGATGACCCATTTATACTAGCGTGTTTTAATTACTACTTATTAGCGAATGACTAACTCAAAAGCTGAACTTCGTTCCCATTCCAAAATTGCCTTTACTAAAATGCAAGGATTGGGCAATGACTTTATAATTATTGACGCTACCCAACAGCCACTCTACTTAACACCGCCACAAATTCGCCATCTGGCTGACCGCCATTATGGCGTCGGTTGCGATCAGTTGCTGATTTTACTCCCAGCAACTACCCCTAAAGTTGACTTCTCCTACCAAATTTTTAATGCTGATGGCTCCAGCGCCGAACAATGCGGTAATGGTGCACGCTGCTTGGGGCGGTATATTTATGAGAAAAAGCATAACCACTCATCACCTTTACGACTAGCCGCTCCCACCGGTGAGATAGAGTTATATCTCGAAGCTAACGGTATGATTAATGTCAATATGGGACTTCCAATTTTCAGTCCCGAAAGCATCCCATTTCAAGCCGATAAGCAAGCTGACGTTTATTCATTAAGCCTGCATGACGGTACCTTTGAAATCGGCGTTGTGGGGCTGGGCAATCCACACGCGGTATTCATCACGCCGGATTTAGCCAGTGCACCTGTTAGTCGTTGGGGAGCAGAAATTGAATCCCACGTACGATTTCCACACCATACTAACGTAGGATTTATGCAAATCATAAACCGTCAACATATTCATCTGCGGGTTTATGAGCGCGGGGTGGGAGAAACGTTAGCCTGCGGTAGTGGTGCCTGTGCAGCTATGGTAATTGGCCGATTGTGGCAGCAGTTGGACCCCCAAGTAGCCGTTGATTTGCCGGGCGGAAGATTGCATATTCGTTGGGAAGGCATCGCTGCGCCCGTCTGGATGAGCGGTCCTGCTGAAATCGTATTTGAAGGCTACATTGCATTGCAAGATAGGCTATAATGTTAAACTGTTTCATTTAAACGGTAGGAGAAAATGATGCCCGCTGCCAGAGCTACGCGTCCTAGTTTGGGACTGGTAGGTTTTACACCTTACAAGCCGAAGAAAGGCGAAGAGTACATGAATGATCGTCAGCTCGCGCACTTCTCCCATATCTTAGAGCTTTCCATGGAACAACTGAAAAACGAGGCTGACGAGACGCTACAACGTGTCCAAGGTGAAGTAAAATATCCTGATCCACTCGATCAGGCGTCGCAAGAAGGCGATATGAATCTGACCTTGCGTGAGGAAGATCGCCGGCGTAAATTGCGTAAAAAAATTGGCGAGGCTTTGCAACGCATTAAAGATAACGATTATGGTTATTGCGTTAATTGCGGTGCGGAAATTGGCATTCAACGTTTAGAAGCTCGCCCCACAGCCGAACTGTGCATTGATTGCAAAACGTTTGAAGAGATTCGTGAAAAACAAACGATAGGCAACTAAGCTAATAATTAAATGATCCTTTTAAAGTTTCATATAAGTCAACAATAAGGAGAGAATCTGATGAAATGTGGTAGAATTTGGATGTTTATCGTTGTAGTGCTGGCCCTTGTTATAGCGACAATGGCAGCACTTTGGCCTCAAGATCGTTTAATGGATGTTATTTACGTTGCGCGATTTTTTGATGTGATGTTACCCATTTTGGCTGTCGGTGGTTTGATACAATATCTTACCGGGGTTTGCAGTCGAACGTGGACAATCATAATTTTTATCCTGGCTTTTGTAGTAGGCATATTTGCTTCTATCTCCCCTCAACAGCGTTTGAACGAATTGCTACTCGTTTCGCGTTTTTTTGATGTGGCGTTGCCTATCTTAGCTACGGGTGCTCTCATCAAATACCTCGGTTTAGTTAGCCGATTTTGGAATGCCTTGATTATTCTGATTGCAATAATAATAGCAGCTCTAGCAGTAGTGTTAACTCAAGGTCGTTTAATTACCGTGGTTTATTTGACACGTTTCTTTGATGTGATGTTGCCGATTTTAGCTGCAGGTGCACTGATTAAATACTTATGCGCATGGTGGTGTAGTTCGCGGCCGTTACCGCCAAATAGATAAACCCTAAAAAATTGTTACCCTAAAATACCCCATCCACTTGATGGGGTATTTTTCATTAAATTTATGAAAGCATTATCAATTCACAAACTTACTAAAGTATACGCCAATAAATTCCCCGCATTAAAAAGCATTGATTTGGAAGTTGAGCCTGGAGATTTTTTCGCCTTACTAGGTCCTAACGGCGCAGGCAAAACCACTTTAATTGGAATCGTTACTTCTTTAGTAAAAAAAACCAGTGGTCAAGTGGTGGTGTTTGGCCATGATATTGATAATGATTTTCCTGCTGCTAAAGCTTGCATTGGTTTAGTCCCCCAAGAATTCAATTTTCATTTTTTTGAAAAAGTTGAAAACATCTTGGTGAACCAAGCAGGTTACTATGGCATTCCACGCGAGTTAGCGTATCAACAAGCCGAGAAATATTTAAAACAATTAGATTTATGGGAAAAACGCAAAGTTCAAGTTGGCATGTTATCGGGTGGCATGAAACGTCGCTTGATGATCGCTCGCGCTTTGGTAAATGAACCTAAACTCTTAATTTTAGACGAGCCTACTGCGGGTGTGGATATCGAATTGCGTCGATCTACTTGGGATTTTTTGCGAGAAATCAATGCTAGAGGTATTACCATTATTTTGACCACGCATTACCTTGAAGAAGCTGAACATTTATGCAAAAAAATCGCCATCATTAATCATGGCAACATTATTGAAAATACCGATATGACCAGCTTATTGCGTAAATTAAATGTCGAAACATTTGTGTTATATCTTAAAGAAGCCACCGCCGATAACGTTGTATTACCTGACTATCCTACACGGTATATAGACCCTTATACCCTGGAAGTTGATGTGCGGGACACGCAAAGCATGAATGAATTACTTGCCCAATTATCCAAAAATAAGATTGAAGTGCTGCGCCTGCGTAACAAAGCCAATCGTTTAGAAGAATTATTTATGCGTTTAATCATGACTGAGCAATCCCATGAATAGCAAACATCCGTATTGGGTCGGTTTTATAACTATTATTCACAAAGAAGTGCAACGTTTTGCGCGCATTTGGTTACAAACTATTTTACCACCTGCTATCACCACATTGCTTTATTTCATTATCTTCGGTCATTTGATGGGTCCTCGAATTGGTAAAATTGAAGATTTTTCTTATGTTCAATATATTGCACCCGGTTTAATTATGATGTCAGTCATCAATAATGCCTACTCCAATGTATCCAGCTCATTTTTTCTAGCAAAATTTACTCGTAACGTTGAAGAGTTATTAATTTCACCTTTACCTAATTATCTTATTATACTGGGGTATGTGATTGGTGGGGTATTTCGTGGACTAGCAGTAGCAATTGTAGTCAGTATCATTGCTTTGTTTTTTACTCATTTAACGGTACACCACCTTGGAGTAACTCTCGTAGTGATCTTACTGACGGCGACTTTGTTTGCTCTTGCCGGCTTTATCAATGCAGTTTATGCGCAAAATTTCGATGGTATCTCAATTATTCCAACATTTATCTTAACACCACTTACTTATTTAGGGGGGGTATTCTATTCAGTACAACTTTTGCCTGGCTTTTGGCATACCCTTTCTTTGATGAATCCCATTTTATACATGGTCAATGCTTTTCGTTATGGCGTATTGGGCACAAGTGATGTGGACGTTATGTTTGCTTTACTTATTATTGTGCTTTGCACTGTCGCATTATTTATATTCGCGCTCTGGTTATTGGCAAGTGGAACGGGGTTAAGGCGCTAATGGATAAAGTATTTTTACGCGGTTTAAAAATAGCTACAATCATAGGTATTCTGCCATGGGAACGGATGACACGACAAACCGTGGTGGTTGATTTAGAAATTGCCACGGACATTAGCCGTGCTGCACAACAAGATCTTTTACACGATACTATTGATTACGATGCCGTCGCTAAACGGCTGACGGAATTTATTACTAATAGCCAGTATAATTTGTTGGAAACGTTGGCGGAAAACATTGTGGCCTTGTTACGAAATGAATTTCATCTTTCCTGGTTATGGCTACGTTTAAGCAAACCGGGCGCTGTGGCAAATTGCGAGAATGTTGGAGTCATTGTCGAAAGGACTTTTTAAATATTCAAAACCCGACCACCGTCCACTGCAATCACTTGTCCTGTAATGTAGTCAGCCTGATCCAGCAAAAATAAAACCGTTTTAGCAATATCTGAGGGGCTACCTTGACGTTGTAACGCAGTTTTAGCGATTACTGCCGCTTTTTCGCTGGCAGTGTTAACATTTTCTTTTCCTTCTGGCCAAATAATAGCACCCGGCGAAACTGCATTAACCCGAATATTAGGACCTAATTCTTTAGCCAACGTTTTGGTAAGCATGACTAATCCCGCCTTGGCGATAGAATATATCGGATAAGAACACATTGGGATTTGCGCATGAATATCAGCAATATTGATGATACAGCCTTGTTGTTGCGCTAAAAACGGCACAGCCGCTTGCGACAGAAAAAAAGGCGCCCTGAGATTACTTGCCATCAAATCATCCCATTGTTCCTGAGTTACACTACCCACCGGGGTGGGATAAAAACTCGAAGCATTGTTGATTAATCCATCAAGTCGTTGCCACTGTGCAGCGGCTTGCTGTATCAACTTCGGCAATTGCACCATTTGGGTTAAATCTGCCTGTAGAGTGAGGGCAGAATCCGGGCGTTCGGCATTCAATTCTGCGGCTAATTGTGCTGCTGCAGTATGTGATGTGTTATAGTGAATAATCACTCGCATGCCGTTGGCATGCAGGGTACGGGCGATAACAGCTCCTATACGTTGCGCAGCGCCCGTGATAAGAACAACTTTAGGTGAATTAGTCATATTAGTTTATTGGCTCATGATCTCGTCCTCTGTCAGTGAACCACCTATGTCGTAGGGCGCGACTAGTTATCAGGCCCTTCGAGAGGACACGGCACGTTTGTGCCGCTCCTCAGGGTGAACGGCTTTACGGGAGGGTACAGGATGTACCCTGGAGCGCCACACGACATAGGTGGTTCACTGACAGAGGACGAGTTCTAAAGTAATAAAATGCCGTTTTGTCTGAAAACCGCATTCGATTTTATATTATACGATGTTAAACAAACACCACCAACGATCAAACGACTTACCTGAACCTGGGGCAGATGCCATCGCGCATAGCCAGCGTTTAACCAAACTCATTCAAACTGAAATTGCCATACAAGGTGCTCTTTCCTTTGCACGTTTTATGGAGCTAGCATTATATGCACCCGGTTTAGGTTATTATTCTGCTGGAACACATAAATTTGGCATCGGCGGGGATTTTATCACAGCGCCTGATCTCTCCCCCTTGTTCGCCCAATGCGTAGCGCGACAATGTGCGCAAGTATTAACGTTTCTCAAAGGCGGGGATATTTTAGAATTTGGAGCCGGCTCAGGCAATTTAGCAGCAGATATTTTGCTAAGCTTGGCAGAGCAAAAAATATTACCTGAACATTACTTTATCTTAGAAATCAGCGCTGATTTACGCCAGCGACAGCAAGCTTGTTTGGCACATCGCGCTCCACAATGGCTTGACCGAGTAGTATGGTTAGAAACATTACCTACTACCTTTCGAGGTGTAGTCCTAGCCAATGAAGTACTGGATGCGATGCCAGTGCATCGTTTTAAAATTCATCAAGAAGAAATTCAGGAATATTTTATCGCTTTTACAAATGACGCCTTTGCGTGGCGGTTGCAAAAAACGACTAATCCTCGCTTATTACAGCATATCCAAGCGCTTGAAGTTGCTTTAGCTGAAGGTTATGAGTCGGAGATTAATTTAACAATGGCTCCCTGGCTAGCAAGTATTAACGCTTTTTTGCAACAAGGGCTAATTTTACTCATTGATTATGGTTTTCCACGTCATGAATATTACCATCCACAACGTGATAGCGGCACCTTAATGTGCCATTATCAGCATCGCGCCCACTCCAACCCACTCATTTTGCTGGGCTTACAAGATATTACTGCACATATTGATTTTACCCAGGTGGCTGAAACAGCCGACGAATTAGGTTTAGAAGTGGCAGGTTTTACCAATCACGCCAGTTTCTTATTAAGTTGTGGTTTGTTGGAATTGTCAGCACTAACCTCAAACGACCCTGCTACACAATGGACTACCAGCCAACAAATTAAAATGTTAACGTTACCCAGTGAAATGGGGGAATTGTTTAAAGTAATGGCATTAACCCGTGATTTACCAACACCCTTGCTGGGTTTTACTTTACTTGATTTATGCAGCCGATTATAAAAAAATGAATAGGGTACGCTTCACGAATGAACAACGCGCGTTTAACTACAATTGAAATTAGTCATGAATATTTAGAATTTGCTGCGGGGCATTTCACAGTGTTTTCATCATCCCACCGCGAGAAAATTCACGGCCATACTTACAGTGTGCAAGCTGCTATTACCGCAGCCATACAAGAAGATATTGGCCTCGCTTTTGATTACAGCGTTTACAAAAAAATCCTGCGGGATATTTGCGATAAATTAAACGGCTATTTTTTATTAGCGGGCAATTCTCCGCATTTAAAAATCACCGAAGAAGGCGACTATTATCGTGTAGAATTTAATAATGAAAAAATGTTATTTCTTAAAATAGACGTCATTGTCCTGCCTATCGTTAATTCCACCATCGAAGAATTAGCGCGTTGGTTTGTTCAACAATTGCTACAAGATAAAGCCACCTTGGACAAATATCAGGTATGTGGCATTACTATCAAAGTATTTTCAGGCCCACGACAAAGCGCTTCTTATCAGTGGCTAAAATGATTTTTTACTGCCTCTAGCCTTGCTTGACGAAGCACTGCACCAATTTGTAAGGGCGATAAATTAGACAAATCTAATTTACTTGCGGTAATACCGCGTGCAATATTCAAAGTATCTTTCAAAAATTGGGCTTGGTGATCGGTTGCAATTTGTTGATTTGCTTGGCAAACACTGATAAATAACGGCAATCGTTCAGGGCGGCGCAAAGCATCGAGTTTTTCTATCAAATTAAATAATGCAACTGGATCAGGGGGAATGGTTAATTTTTCAAAATTCTCATGATAACGCGCTACTAATAAAGCCAAATCACTATATTCCCGCGGCACTTTATAACGTTGGCAAAGTTGTTTAATAGCCGTTTCAGAACAACGATACAACAATGCTGCAAAACGTGCTGGTAATTCATTGGTTAATTGGCTTGCTTTTTGTAAAGCGATAAATGCCGCCTCCTTATCTGTCAATTCCGGAAACAAAATCGGTAATGCCTGGCACTCCGCTAAAACATTAAAAAATCGTGATGGCTGTGCCTCTGCTAACGCACGCACTAATTCTTGCCAAACCCGTTCAGCAACTAAAGCATTCACTTCGCCGGCGACTACCATTTGCCGTATTAATTGCATGGTTTCTGGATGAATCTGAAACTCAGGAAAGCGTGCTGCAAACCTCGCTAAGCGTAAAATGCGCACTGGATCTTCAGCAAATGCGGGTGAAACATGGCGTAAAACATGTTGTTGTAAATCGCGTTGCCCGCCGTAGGGATCAATGAATTGGCCATTTAACGTTTGCGCGATAGCATTAATAGTTAAATCCCGGCGGCGCAAATCTTCTTCTAAGGTAACATCGGGTGTGGCGTGCACGATAAAGCCGGTATAGCCTTTGCTTACTTTACGTTCAGTACGTGCTAAAGCATATTCTTCTTGGGTTTTAGGATGTAAAAACACGGGGAAGTCTTTACCAACAGGACGAAATCCTTGGCGCAGCATTTCTTCAGGCGTAGCTCCAACTACGACCCAATCACGTTCTTTTACCGGCAGCCCGAGCAATTGATCGCGCACGGCACCACCTACTAAATAAATTTGCATCATCATCATTATTGCAGTGAGTTAGGTTAAGTTTAGAGGAGCTTAGTGCAACTTACAAATCAGCACCTTCCTGCTATCACCTGGTGTTGTTGCATATTTCTTATTTTTAGAATGTCGTGTGGGTGTCGTTTTCAGACAAAACTGCATCCTGCGACCCCGTATCGAGTACGGGGCAGAATACATCCC
>JBAUEV010000295.1:0-4177 GCA_049678805.1 Gammaproteobacteria bacterium | reverse complement strand
CTTGTTCTTTTACCAGGTTGACCGCGCTTATCTTAAATTCTTTATCAAATTTTTTCTTTGCCATAATACACCTCTAACAGTTAGTTTACTCTGTTCGATGTGTCCGACAAACTGTAGCAGGATCAATAACGCCTTTAAAAAAACTAGTTGAGAAAGAAGCGGATGTAGAACTAATCAATTTGTTTTTACAGAAAGGAGCAATTAGCAAAGATATTGATTTTTCAAAATACGCTGAAACATCTAAAGTAAAAATGGCTATTGACAAAAATTGCTTGCATCTTGTGGAGTTGTTAATAGCCAAAGATCTTCTAAAGACAAAAGGCGAAGCAGAAAAGATTATTTTTATTAATTGCGCGGTTGGTCATGGGCATATCGAAATTTGGGATCAATTAACACGTTTTCATTACAAAATGCCACTCGCTTATTTTCTCTTAGAGGGCTATCTAACGAGATCAGGGCATGAGAGTGAAAAATGCTTAGAAGTTTTAGAAAAAGTCTTCAAATGTAGAAAAGAAGCTATTAATGAGTCTTACAAAGAATCAAGCTTACTCATTCAAGCTGTGATAGCTGGTGACATAATGCTTGTCAATTTCCTACTTGAACAAGGCGCTGATCCTAATTTTAGAGGAAATAATGGTGAAACAGCAATATTAGCAGCCTGTATTAAGGAGCAAACTCAAATATTAAAGTCCTTATTAGAAAAAAGTGGAGACCCTAATTTAAAAAGGAATAACGAGTTGAGTCCACTCTATATTACTTTGGGAATTGCTTTGAGAAAAAAGGATTTTAAGGCATTTGAGATGCTATTAAAATATGGTGCAGACCCTAACGTAGAAACTTCTATTGAGGGCGGTATGTTAAGACCACTCGATATGGCATTCACAGAAAACAATTTTGTACCCGTAGAGTTATTATTAAAGCACGGGGCGGATATCGAATATCAATGTGATATTTTATTTAAAAAGCTATCAGAGCTCACCTTAGAAAACATAAGACTAGGAAATTTAAATAAGAGCATAACCTCTCCTTTAGGTATGATGCTTGCATCCTATTTATTTCGGTATATGGAGATTGATAATAGTCCTTTTTTCCTAAAAACGATGAAGTTATTAATGAAAACTTATGCAAGTAGAGAAATATTAATGGAGGAGAGTTTATTAAATGAATTGATAGCAACTGCAAATGCTCTAGGAAACAATGAGTTAGGAGCATTGTTTGCTTCTTTTCAAGAAGACCAAGCTATTTTACATCAGAAACGTGCTCAAATGATGCTGGCGACAAGCGTAATAAGCTCTCCGCAAGTTGACCCAATTGCAATTCAGATTGTTAACAATGTAAGCCCAGCAGAAAAAGACTCCATTCCTGCCGCTACAATTGAGAAATCTATAGCAAGTAAAGAGAGTGCTAACGACAATAATAACAATATGAATGCAGCACAAGACGGCGAGAGTGCTTTTACGTATTTAAAAAAATTCGGATTTACCCCACAAGAAATTACTGATATGCGCAAGCGGAGTGCCGAAAGAAACAAGAAAAATGTTGATAAGATTGCTAAATACAGCAAACAGACTTTTTGGGATAAATACCATGTACCTGAATCACTTTCCTGGCAAGGTGTCAAATTTAATAAGAGACACTTACAGGAAATGTTCTTGGGGGAGAATAGATTTTTTTATTTGGACGCCAAAGCACTTGAAATGCAAAGATGTAGTGAGGAAATGCTACAAAGTTTTAAGAATGTGAGGGCTAGAATGGATGATATTCACATTAAGATACTAGAAGGTGATCATTACTTGGACGCTAGCATCAATGAAGAAGCGCTGCATTACGGCATCCGTATGACTCATGAGCTAAGAATATTTAATAGCGAAGCACGAGTGTTATTGTTTCCTTTAGCTTCTGATGAGGATAAAAAATATCAACTGTATATAGCTTGTAAGTTTATGCCGCAAGGGCTACATACATTAAAAGATGAAAAAGCGCTCAAACAAAGCAATAAGGGTAAAAAGCATAGCCAGCACAAACATGTACTTAAAGTAACACTTGCTCCGCCAGATGATGATGCAATGGCGCCAAGTTGTTCTACGAAAACCTTTACCGCAATGACAAGCAGCAGATGATTGTGTAAATGCTAACCAATCCCCGCTGTCGTTGAGTGCTCCATGGTACATCCCTGTACCCTCCCGTTATCATCCTGATACCTAGTCGCACTCAACGACAGCGGGGATTGGTTAGCAGGGGGTAGCCCTGGTTGCTTGTGCTGACTTGTATTAACCATTGCAATTTTTTGTTATGATGCAATGTGAACACCGAGGCGACCATTCTATGAATGACACACCTGCTTCACTGCCCGATCATCCTTTTTGGCGCTTTTCACTGGAAGTTTACCAGCAATCGCCTGCTAGCCAGGCATTGCTGCATTTGCAGCAACAATACGGTTTGAATGTCAATATCATGCTATTTTGCTGTTGGTGGGCATGTAGTGGGCAGGGAATTTTGGTTTTGCCAGAAATACAACGCTTATTTGCGAAGACGGCTCTTTGGCATAACCAAGTGGTGGTTGTTTTACGCAATATGCGACGCCGTTTAAAAAAACCTGCTTTACCACCGCAAGTGCAAGGATGGGGAAGAATGCTCTTTCAAGAAGAGTTGTTTGCTGAACATATCGAACAATTGATGTTAGCTGAGACGCTGATAAGAACCCCGTCTCCTAAAGTAGGCAATCTTACCCATGTTATTGGCAATGTTTGTCGTAATTTGCAGTTGTATTTTAAGAGTCAGCAGGTGCAGTTAGCTCCAAAAGAAGAGAAATATCTCTGTCAGCTTATAAATGCAGTATTTCCAAAGGCAAAAATTGCAGCAATTTCAGCTACTTACCGTAAGATTTTTGACCCGTAATGAGGGTGCCTCCCCTCCCTTTTTTAGGTGGGTAAAAAGGCTTTTGCTTAATGTTTCCTTAAGCGTAACAGTTTATAATGTACCTTTAGTAGTGGCCATGGGTTTTGTGGGTTTTGCTGCTAAAGGATAGTGGCAAAATGGGTTTTTATTCAGAAGAGTGGGGGCAAACGAATAATGTTATCTTCATTACGCCAAAAAGGCGGAGTAGTTGAACCAAAGGAAAAGGAATCGTTGGAGCATCACGCTGCAACTTTTGGTCATAAGATAATCAGTAGCCAGTCTGATTTAGACCCTAAAGATCATGCCATGCCACAAATGTTGGATTGGTGTCGTCGGCAAGGCAATATTGTAGTATTAATGAGTGGTACTATTCTTTCGAGCACCCCAGAAACTCGTGTCGTACAAAATTGTAAAGTAGTTATGACTGGTAAGGGGCTGCATTCTCGACAAGTGCTGTCTGCCACCCCTTCCATTGTCCAAATCTTGCTCGCTAATGGTGTAGATGAGCGTTCTCAAGGGCATGCAATCCTTGAGACAGTGAGTGAACAGCAAAAACGCTTGCGCCTATTGGTGAAAGAAGCTGTTGAAGCTGGCGCAAGTGATATTCATATCGAGGTGCGACCTGATGTATCCCGTATTCGTTTCCGAAAACACGGTGAATTATATATACATGCCGAATGGTTGCCTAAACTAGGCCGTGAAGTTGCCTCAGTAGCATTTAATAAAGAAACTGACCACGCAATTACCCACTTTAATCCTTTAGTACCGCAAAACGCTTCAATGCCGTTATACATTGATGGCAAAGATGTACGTCTACGTCTTGCTAGCATGCCAGCACACGGTGGTTTTGACGTAGTCATGCGTTTGCTCGCTACAGGTGACGATAAAATTCCGTCTTTGGAAGAATTAGGTTATTTTGATGACCAGGTCGCTTTAATTAAAAAAGCAATTCTTATGCCACACGGTGCAGTGATTATGTCCGGACCTACCGGGTCAGGTAAAACTACAACTTTAGCTAGCTGTATGCAGCTTGTAGAAGGCCACCGCAAGATTTATACCATTGAAGATCCTGTAGAAAAAATTGTTAAAACAGCTACCCAAGTACCGGTTAATACCGACCATGAAGATCGCGATTTCGCCAGCATGGGACGCGCTTCATTGCGTATGGACCCAGATGTGATTGTGCTCGGTGAAATGCGAGATGAAGAAACAGCACGCGTGATGGTGCGAGCTTCTATTACAGGCCACTTAGTCTTTTCAACCTTACACACCAATACAG
>JBAUEV010000294.1:0-14579 GCA_049678805.1 Gammaproteobacteria bacterium | reverse complement strand
ATCGACCGCGGGGTCCACAGCGATCTTCAATAAAGACAATCATTCTTGATTAAAATCATCTGCTCTATCGGCAGTTAAGCACCTATTGATAACTGATAAATCAATGGACCCCGCGGTCGATGCCGCGGGGATTCGACTACTTCTTAACGGAGTTGTGCTAACCAACCCCCACTAAATCCCGCACGCCGCAAACCGCTGATGATGTAGGGGCAGCCTCGCATCAATCCCCACAATAAGCCACTACGATAATTTTCGATCATTAAAATAATAGGCCCTATATTAATTCCATAATGCCAGGGTGATACCCAACCACAGGGAAGGGATTTTTCAGGATGGGTTTGATTGAAGGTTGATCTAAAGCCATATAAATGACCCTCTTTTAACCTAAGAATGTAAATATAATGGTCAATGACAGGCAGCACAATCTCTGGCGCGAACGGCAATGATGCCACTGCTGCCCACGGCGCAATGGTGCCATCGTCGGGTCCATAGGGCACACCACGTGCCACGTAATTGAAGAATTGGCGTTCGATGCCGTCTATTTTGAGAATGTCCGGGCCGGGTCCATCGCTCGCAGTAATTCCCCAGCAGCATTCACGATAGCCTACGAACTTGAGCGGGTTGTTGATGGCATACTGTTGTTGAATATAGGTCGCGCGGCGACTGTTCTCGAAATAATCGCTGCCTTTATCCCGCATAAATGCGTCCTGAATCTTGCGAAAGTCAATCCAAACATGGGAGAGCTGATGAGTAAATAACGGTCCAGCATAAAGATATTCATAACCGTAACAGTTTTTCCACTCGTAAGTGGAAGCCCATGCTGTATAGCTGCTTTCGGGTAGCGGATAAGTAGGCGATCCTAGTCCCAAGGTATATAACAGCATTGCCTCATCATACCCTTCCCAATGAAATTTGAGGAATCCGCTTTCTGGCTTCCAGCCATGTGTTAGTAGTGGGCCTTGGTTTTGTGCCCATTGCCAATCGGCGCGGCGATAAAGCGCATCGGCGAGAGTGCCAATCTCCCGCTCGTCGGGTGTATCTGCGTCAAAATAGATTCCTGTTGCCAACATGCCAGCGAGCAGAAAAGCACTGTCTACTGTTGATAGCTCTGACTCCCAGGCTCGCCGCCCGGTTTTCATGTCGAGAAAATGATAATAAAAGCCTTTGTAGCCAGTGGCATCGGGTTCAGGGCCTTGTGGACTGTTCCAGAAAAAACGTAACGTGGTGAGTGTGCGCTCTACTGCTGCAGCACGCGACATAAATCCGCGCTCCACACCGACTGGGTAAGATGCCAATGCAAGACCAGTAGCAGCAATACTGGAAGGCCAATTCGGTGCTGTTTTATCGATCACCAGCCCATTAGTTGGGTTTGTCTCATATAAGAAGTATTTGAATGCTTCATGTTGCAGCTTTTCCAGCTCGGCGTTGATGGTTAATTTTATGCTGCTCATGAGTTTTCCTTTCTATACTCAATTCAGTTTTGTCAAAACGTAGTCTAATTGTAGGCCACAGCGGTTATTTTTGCTATTATTCTCGGGCGCATTGCAGTAAATGGCATAAGGACAAGATTTTAAATGGGAATTAAAACTTTCATTGCCAACATTCACCAGTGGCTACGCTCAATAAATAAAAATAAGAAGTCAGTTGATTATGTTGTAACTGACCCACCCTTGGTAGCAGAGTTATTTAGCGACGACCAGATGGAACAACACGGTAGTGTATTGGCACAGTCTCATAGGCTGACACAAAAGCGTACAGCGGGTGTATTGCTAAAACGATTGTCGGTCAGCGAAGCTACCTTGGTCAAGACAGGTCGGATTTTGACTGATGCTACTTCAGCACGTAATCACATCACACCCGCAGGTGAATGGCTACTCGACAATTTCTATTTGATCGAAGAGCAGATCCGTATTATCAAACGTCACATACCGAAAGGATATGAAAAAAACCTTCCGCAGTTGGCGAGTGGTTTTTTGCAGGGATGCTATCCGCGAGTCTACGATATTGCACTGCAAATCATCGGACATGGCCATGGACGTTGGGATATGAAAAATCTAGGTCGTTTTGTTCGTGCCTATCAAAGTGTAACGAAACTCACACTCGCTGAGTTATGGGCGATCCCAATCATGCTGAGGTTAGCGCTGATTGAAAATCTAAGTCATGTTTGTATAAAAATTGCCTCCATCCGAAGCGGCCACCATCTTGCTGACCGTTGGGCGGATCAGATGATTGAAGCCGCTGCGTCAGATTCAAAGAGGCTGGTTTTGGTCATTGCTGACATGGTACGTTCTGAGCCGCCCATGATGGGTGCTTTTATAGCTGAGTTAACACGGCGTTTACAGAATGCAGCCTTGGCATTGCCGTTGACCTGGATTGAGCAGCGATTGGCTGAAGCAGGACTTACGATCGAACAGCTCGTTCAGGCAGAAAATACGCAGCAGGCAGTCAATCAAGTGACAGTCAGTAATAGTATTACCAGCCTACGACGTTTAAGTGAAGTAGATTGGTGTCGATTTGTTGAAATAATGAGTGAGGTTGAACACACGCTGCAGAAGGATCCTACAGCGACTTACAGTAACATGGATTTTACCACGCGTGATCGCTATCGTCATGTTGTGCAACGTCTGGCACGCGCCAGTTTGCGATCAGAAACGGAGGTGGCTGAAACAGCGATCCAGTTAGCAAAAGTGGCGTCGGAAAGTGCCACTTTAAGTGATAGCGAGTACTCTGACTGTGCCAGACACAGCCATGTTGGTTTTTATCTAATTGACGCAGGTCTATCCCAATTGAAGCAAGCGCTCGGGATGCGTCGTTCTTTCTGGGAAAAGCTGCGCTATTGGGGGGGTAATGATCGGTCTTTACTAGGCTACCTTGGACTTATCACGCTGATTGTCGGCGTATTAACGGGCTGTCTATTGTTCAAAGCAAGTCAAAGTGGTGTGAACACTGTAGAGTTGGTAGTGTTGGGTATAGTGATTGCATTGTCTATCAGTCAGCTAGCTGTGACGCTGGTAAATTGGGGTGTGATGTTGCTCGTTAAACCACATCCGCTGCCGAAAATGGATTTTACTAGTGGGATTCCCGCGAAGTGGCGCACATTGGTCGTAGTGCCAGCAATGCTTGGAAGTGTTGCGGAAGTTGAATCGTTGACTGAGGCACTAGAAGTACGTTTTCTTGGCAACCGAGATAATCATCTGCATTTTGCATTACTGACTGATTTCAACGACGCACCGCAAGAACATATGCCTGATGACTCCGCACTGCTCGCCTTGGCGCAAGAGCGTGTTGTAGCATTAAATAAGCTCTATCCCCGCGATGAGGATATCTTCTTTCTCTTGCATCGCCCACGGCGTTGGAATGCAGGAGAGCAAGTTTGGATGGGCTATGAGCGCAAGCGTGGTAAGTTAAGTGATCTGAATGCTCTGCTGCGAGGTCATGCTCAGACAAGCTTTTCTCTCATCGTCGGTCGTATCGCAGTGCTTGCCAATGTCAAATATGTTATTACACTCGATAGTGACACCTTGTTACCACGCGACTCAGCACGGCAGTTTATCGGTGCCATGGCACATCCCTTGAATCGCCCCTGTTATGATGCGGTTAGGCAGCGTGTGGTGGCAGGTTATGGTATTTTGCAACCGCGTGTTGCTGAGGCCTTGTCAAACTCCGGCCCGACTCGATATGGATGGCTGTGCAGTAGCGATTTAGGTATTGACCCGTACACTCGGACTGTGTCAGATATATATCAGGATTTATTTGACGAAGGTTCATTTATTGGTAAAGGCATCTATGATGTTGATTTATTTCAACGCGTGTTCAGGGAGCGCTTTCCTGAAAACCTTATCCTCAGTCATGATTTGCTGGAAGGCTGTTACTTACGTTCTGGTTTTTTGAGCGATGTGCTGTTGTATGAAAACTTCACTGGCAATTATCTGACATATGTCAAACGCCGTATACGTTGGATTCGGGGTGATTGGCAGCTCGTTGGTTGGTTATTGCCGCGGGTATTAAGCAGCGATGGCCGCAGGAAAGCTAATCCGCTGTCAGCTTTGTCAAAATGGAAACTGTTCGATAACTTGAGACGCAGTCTAGTGTCGGTGTCGTTGCTCGTATTGCTAGGTCTCGGTTGGACAGTATTGCCTGCAACCTATTTTTGGTTTGGCGCCATACTTGCCATTGTGCTGTTGCCACCATTTGTAATGACTTTGCTAGAGTTGACACGCAAACCGAGTGACATGCGACTCAACCACCACTTGAGTAGCATCATGCAAGTGGTGTACCGGCGTTTCAATCAGCTCGTTTTTTATTTAGCCTGTTTACCGCATGAGGCTTGGTATAGCCTTAGCGCCCTAATGCGTGCCTGCTGGCGGCGCATGATTTCGCATCGGCATCTACTTGAATGGGTACCATCTAACCAAGTTGATTATAGCTTTCATGGTACGCCGACTGAGTGGATCGCGCGTATGTGGATAGGGCCAGTTGCAGCATTAGCCATTGTTGTGCTTCTAGTAGTCAGTGGTAGATCAGAGTCTTTGCTGCTTGCTGCGCCCTTGCTGGCACTTTGGGCTGCATCGCCACTACTTGCACGTTGGGTTAGTCAGCCTTTTCAACGTGCTGAAGCAAAGCTCGACTCAACGCAAATACGATTTTTACATAAAATGGCGCGCAAGACCTGGGGATTTTTCGAAACTTTCATCACAGCAGAAGATCACTGGTTGCCGCCGGACAATTATCAGGAAGCACCTGTGGAAGCGTTGTGTCATCGCACTTCACCCACCAATATGGGTTTGGCGCTACTGGCCAATTTGAGCGCTTACGATTTTGGTTATATCAATAGTTTTCAATTATTGCAGCGCACTGCCAATACGATACAGACGATGATTAGACTTGAACGATACCGTGGTCATTTTTATAACTGGTACGATACCCAAACACTAGAGCCGCTGAAACCACGTTATGTTTCTACAGTCGATGGCGGAAATTTAGCAGGGCACCTGCTAACGTTGCGGCAAGGTTTGTTGGCACTCTCCCATGATCCTCTGTTGAAGGTTATTTATCTGGATGGGTTGGAGAATACGTTAGATGTGTTGGCAGAAACAACGCCTGCACCAGAGCCTGCCGTGTTCAGCCATTTCCGGCAATTACTATCTGATGCTCGATTATCGTTCACTACATGGCCTGGCGCTTTGAGCTGTTGTGCTCGGTTGTGTGTGGCTGCAGAACAAATTGCTGAATTATGGTCGAATGCTGATGTCGCAGCTACTCTACAGCATGCGTGGTCACAGAAATTATTGTTGCAGTGTTACGCATTGCGAGATGAATTGATGTTGTTTAGTGAGATGTCGTCAACACTAGCGGCGAATGCCACATTGCACGATATTGCAATGTCCGTTTCCACAGGTACAGCAGCAGTGCCTGAGCATCAGATTAAAGCAAGCCAACAGGCTGCGGAGCGCATTGCATTAATTGAAACATTGGCCGCACAAGTTTTTGCATTGGCACAAATGGATGTTGGTTTTCTCTACAATGAGACCAGTCGTTTAATGACCATTGGTTTTAACGTGGACCAGCAGATACGTGATCGCAGTCATTATGATTTGCTTTCTTCTGAAGCGCGTTTAGCTAGTTTTGTCGCCATTGCCCAAGGTCAAGTGCCACAAGAAAGCTGGTTCGCATTGGGCCGGTTGCAGGCGATGAGCAAACCAGGGCAGCCGATTCTGATGTCTTGGAATGGCTCGATGTTTGAGTATTTGATGCCGTTATTGGTAATGCCTTCTTATCCTGGCACACTGCTTGATCGGGTGTGTCAGACGGTTGTTAATCGGCATATCAACTATGGCAAGCAGCAAGGTGTGCCATGGGGAATCTCTGAATCAGGTTTTAATGCTGTTGATGCGCATTCCAATTATCTGTATCGAGCATTTGGCGTACCTGAATTGGGGCTCAAGCGCGGTTTAGCTGAAGATTTGGTGGTTGCTCCATATGCTACAGTCATGGCGTTGATGGTTGAGCCAGAAGCGGCATGCCTCAACTTACAGCGATTAGCCACGGATGGTGCTGTGGGCCGGTTTGGCTTTTATGAGGCAATTGATTTTACTCGAACACGCCTCCCGCGTAATAGCTCCAGTGTATTGGTGCGCTCGTTCATGGTGCATCATCAAGCAATGAATCTCTTGGCGTTTTCCTATTTATTCCACGACCAACCGATGCAACGGCGTTTTGCATCTGATCCGCTATTTCGGGCTACGCTGTTGCTGTTGCAAGAGCGTATTCCTAAACCAGTCGCTTCGTATTTTCAGATGTCACAATCTTCCAGGGCTGCGGAGGGTTCAAGCTTCTCTAAAGCATCGACGTGGGTATTTAATAGTCCGAACACGCCCGTTCCACAGGTTCAACTTTTGTCCAATGGGCGTTACCACTTAATGCTCACGCAAGCAGGAAGTGGCTACAGCCGTTGGAAAGAGTGGGCAGTAACACGATGGCGTGAAGATAGCACCTGCGACAACTGGGGATTGTTTAGTTATGTGCGTGATGTGAAAACCGGGGTCTTCTGGTCAACAAGCTATCAACCGACGGCTGGCTCCGTGGAAAACTTTAAGGCAATATTCTCGGAAATGCATGTCGAGTTCGGCCGTACCGATGCTGAAATTGATACCCACACTGAGATTGTGGTATCTCCAGAAGATGATATCGAGCTACGCCGATCACGCATACATAACCGCTCTAAGATAAGCCGTACTATCGAATTCACCAGTTATGCCGAAGTTGTTTTAGCGTCGCAAGCCGATGATCTGGCGCAACCTGCATTCAGCAATCTATTTGTTGAAACAGAACTCCTATCACAGCAGCAGGCCATTTTGGTAACGCGACGCCCACGCAGTGAGCAGCAAAGCTCGTCTTGGATGTGTCATAAGCTGAACGTATACAGCGAAAAATCCTATACCTTGTCTTTTGAAACTGATCGCTCTCGCTTTGTTGGTCGTGATGGTACACCAGCAATGCCATATGCAATGACAGTGCCAGGTGATCTTTCTAACACGGCAGGTACGGTGTTAGACCCTATTGTTGCAATCCGATGTCGAGTTAGTCTTGAACCCGGTGCTTTGATTACCCTCGATCTCATCACTGGCGTGACAGATACCCGTGACCATTGTATTGCTCTGGTCGAAAAATATCATGATCGTCATTTGGCAAATCGCATATTTGAACTCACTTCGACGTATAGTCAAGTGCTGCTACATCAGCTCAACATTTCCGAAGCGGATGCTCAGCTCTACGGAAAACTTGCGGGAGCAATTATCTACGCCAGCAACACCTATCGTGCTGAGCCTCGTATTATCGCCAGTAATCGGTATGGGCAGTCGAAGTTGTGGGGCTATTCGATTTCGGGTGATTTACCGATTGTATTGCTGCATATCAAAGACGTGGCCAATATTGAACTAGTGCAGCAACTCGTCCAGGCGCAGATTTATTGGCGACGGAAAGGTTTGGTAGTTGATCTAGTGATCTTAAATGAGGAGCACGTCAGTTACAGGCAAATGTTGCAGGATCAAGTCATGAGTCTGATAAACACCTGGGCTATGACCGATCAAGCGGGCGGTATTTTCGTACGTGTTGCTGAACAGATGCCGCTAGAAGATCGCACACTATTACAATCAGTCGCCCGTGTGGTTCTTTCAGATAAGCATGGCACATTAAAAGAACAACTAGACCGTCGCCACGTTAACACACTGGTTATGCCACTACTGACTGTTAGTAAGCCGCCGCGCTATTCTGCTATCCACAAACTTGCCATGCCACAAAACGTACACTTTTTCAACGGATTAGGTGGGTTCATGCCCGATGGCGATGAATACATTATTAGGTTGGATGAAGGAAACACCACGCCTGCCCCTTGGGTCAACGTACTAGCTAATCCGAACTTTGGCACGTTGGTATCTGAAAGTGGTCAGGCTTATACCTGGACAGAAAACGCTCATGAATTTCGATTAACTCCCTGGGATAATGATCCAGTGCAGGATTCTTCTGGGGAGGCGTTTTACTTGCGTGATGATGAAACGGGACAGTTTTGGTCAGCGACAGCATTACCCTGTCGTGGTCTCGGTGATTATCGAACTCGACACGGTTTTGGTTATAGTGTGTTTGAGCATATTGAAGATGGAATTTATTCCGAAATGTGGATGTATGTGGCATTGGATGCACCCGTTAAATTTATTGTCTTGAAAGTGCGCAATGATTCTATGCGCCGCCGTCGATTATCAGCTTTTGGTTATGTCGAATGGGTATTGGGCGATTTGCGTTCCAAGAACGCCATGCATGTGATAACCGAGATTTCTCCCAGTGGTGCACTGTTGGCGCAAAACCATTACAACACTGAGTTTGATGAGCGAACTGCGTTTTTTGATGCAGCTACTTCAAGTTTAGGGCTGAATGCCCGTACAGTGACTGGTAGCCGCGCTGAATTTATAGGTCGTAATCGTACGCGGCAACAGCCAGCTGCGCTGGAGTGCATACGATTGTCTGGGCGTGTTGGTGCCGGACTAGATCCGTGTGGGGCTATTCAGTTAGCCTTTGATTTGGCGGAGGGGCAAACACGCGAGATCGTATTCACCTTAGGGGCAGGCCAAAACAGTAGTGACGCTGAAACTTTAGCGCAGCGTTATCATGGATCGCCTGCTGCAGCCGCCGCTTTACTAAATATTCGGCAATATTGGCGAAACATCTTGAGTAAAGTGCGAGTGACAACACAGGATCCCGCGGTTGATCTGCTAGCGAATGGTTGGTTGCTATATCAGACTCTGTCCAGCCGACTGTGGGGGCGTAGCGGTTATTACCAGTCATCGGGCGCCTTTGGTTTTCGAGATCAACTGCAAGATGTGATGGCACTCGTTCATGCACAGCCTGAGCTATTTCGCGCGCAATTATTATTATGTGCATCACGACAATTTGTGGAGGGCGATGTGCAGCATTGGTGGCATCCGCCCAAGGGCCGTGGCGTACGCACTCGATGCTCAGATGATTATTTATGGCTGCCATTTGCGATTTGCCATTATGTAGAGACCACAGGCGATATTGCCGTGCTTGATGAACAGATTTCGTTTTTGCAGGGACGTCCGCTCAATGCGAGTGAAGAATCCTACTATGATTTGCCCATTATTAGCAGTGAATGCAGCAGTCTTTATCAGCACTGTGTACGTGCTATTTGCCATGGTTTGCAATTGGGTGAGCATGGTTTGCCCCTGATGGGATCAGGTGATTGGAATGATGGTATGAATCTGGTCGGCGCACAGGGTCGTGGCGAGAGTGTTTGGCTAGGGTTTTTTCTGTATACCGTGCTTAAGCACTTTGCATTGTTGGCGCGTCGTTATAATGATGCCGCATTCGCTGAGCGCTGTGATACAGAAAGTATCCAGTTGCAGCGACACCTGGAGCTCAACGGCTGGGATGGGGAGTGGTATCGTCGCGCCTATTTTGACAATGGTATGCCATTAGGTTCGGCCAGTAATACCGAATGCCGCATTGATTCTATTGCCCAGAGCTGGTCAGTATTGTCGGGTGCAGCTGAACCGACACGCGCCAAGCAAGCCATGGCTTCGTTAAACCATAATTTGGTGCGGCCCAGTGATGGTTTAGTTGTGCTACTTGATCCACCCTTCAATCATTTGATACCCAATCCGGGTTATATCCAGGGTTACGTTCCTGGGATACGTGAAAATGGTGGGCAGTATACGCACGCTGCCATTTGGGCGGTTATGGCTTTTGTCGAGCTGGGTGAACACCAGCTTGCTTGGCAACTTTTCAACATTATTAACCCGATCAATCATGGCGGTACACAGGCAGCAATCAATATCTATAAAATTGAACCTTATGTGATTGCAGGAGATGTTTACAGTGTAGCGCCTCATATCGGTAGAGGCGGTTGGAGTTGGTATACTGGCTCAGCTGCTTGGATGTATCGGCTTATTATAGAGTCACTGCTTGGGCTGCAGTTGGAGGAGGGAAGACAATTGCGGCTAACGCCACACCTGCCCGCGAATTGGGATGGTTTCACCGTGGATTATCGTTACGGAGAAACGGTGTATCAGATCGTTATCAGCCGCAGCTCCGTTGGAGAGAGTATAACGCTAGATGGTGTTGAGCTGGATAGAAACATCATTCCATTGCTCGATGATCGCCAGCTTCATCACGTTCGTTTGACTGTTTCACCCATTAATTAGTCGAACGCAACTCCTATGGCAATCGCACTGAAAATTAATGATTGAATTTTTAACCACTCCAATTACTATATGCAGTTAAAAATAGAGGGGTTATTTGTATCTGTAGATCAAGTAACAAAAACCCTCATTTTTGAGACTATGCAAAACTTCGAAATGAAATTAATTAAAAAAATATAAATAAAAAGTCGAGAGTAAGCCATGCAAGATCGAAACGAAGACATCCGTGTTAATTTGATAGAAATTGAAGATTACTCAAAAGCGGCAGCGAGTTAACTCTTATTATCTTCCTTTCTATTTCGTTTTTGTCTAGTACAAAGAAATGTTCGCAAGAGATCTAGAGGTTTAAGGTTATTTTAATAATTAAAAATGTAGAATTAAGTTAACTCATTAGATAAGATAGCACATATGGGAGGATAGTATTCATGAAACCTAAAGAGCAGCAAACTACAAAGAAACCAATTATAATTACATCAAAAAAACCGGAATCAAACGTAACGAGTGAGATAAGCCAAGATCAACATTATGATTATCTATTTAAGTTTCATTTAATCGGTGATTCCGGCGTTGGTAAATCTTGTTTATTACTTAGATACGCTGAAGGCACATACACCGATGGGTACATTAGTACTATTGGCGCTGACTTCAAAACAAAAATACAAAATGTAGACGGGAAAACAGTAAAAACTCAAGTATTCGATTGTGCTGGACAAGGATTCCAAACAATACTCACATCAAAATATTATCAAGGTCGTCCCCATGCTGTAATTGTCGCATTTGATTTAACCGACCGAGTGTCATTTTCCGATGTAAAGCGTTGGCTCGATGCATATAAAGAAGGCGAATCTGTTAAGATAATTTTAGTTGGCACAAAATGTGATGCCCTTAGTAAACGCGTGGTTGAGACAGAAGAGGTAAAAGAATTTATAAGCGAGTCTAAGTTCAACATTGAAGCCTATATCGAAACAAGTTCTAAAACAGGCGAACATGTTCAACTTGCATTCGAAACCGCAATTAGATTAGAGCTTGATCGAGTTGCACCAGCACCAGCGCCAGATCCACGAAGAGACTCGCTAATTGCAGATCTACAGGAGTATATTGGCAGAATAGAGAGCCATAAAACAGCAACCAACGAACCTGATTTCTCTCACGGCTTTATGTTTTTCAAAAGTTTCAGGGCAGCTAACAAAGAAGTAAGCTATCACCTTGCTAAAGCTTTTCTAAAAAAACTTGGGACTAGAGAATCCATCGGAGAAATTTTTGCTGACATAGACCGACAACGAAATGAGAAAATAGACAGCGAGCTGAATGCGATTATTGGAAAGGCAGGTGAATGTGCTACAGCTTCGCAAGGCCCAGGACCTATCATAAAATCTTCGACAACAACACAAACAAGCTCAGTGCCTTCTACAAGCAAAGCTGCTGCCCCAAGGTAGCACACTTCTGAGTTACGAAGGAGACGAGCCGCCGAGCCCGCGATAGCCGCGTTAAGTCATTGGCGAAGCCTGTTTTTGGCGGAGACACGACGGTCGCGGCAAAAGGAAATAACCGTCGCGCTATCGAGGGACTTTTAGGGCTTGGATGCCCCAAACATTTTACCGAGATGCGCGACTCCCGGTGTTTCTGAGAGCATCACAAGTTCATGACGCAGGTTGATAATGTTATCCAAGCGGTTGCGAAATAAATCATCTGTTTGCGATTTTTCTTGATACTTTGGTTTCATTTTAAATCCTATTTTCCATTTTCTATTTTGCAAGGTTTTGAAGGCCTTCCCTCAAAAAACTGGCAAAATTATATCAAGAAAATCGGGGGTTTTTCACTTATTTTTTCGAGAATTATCGCGCTTTAGAAGGTTTTTAACGTTCGACGAAGATAGACAGGATTTGTTGGGTCATAAATCTGGAAGGATTACAACCCACTATTCTGCTGCCGAGTTAACGAAACTGATTGAAGCTGCAAATAGTGTTTGCGATACAGGAAGGAGTGGTCCGACATTAACAGTTTTAAGAAGCTTTGTTGATGCCAGGTCCCGCAAAATCCCCGCCGGGGTTTTTGAAGGGGGGATGAATGTGCTGTAAGTCTTTGATTTTCCAGGTGGCCAGAGACGGAATCGAACCGCCGACACAAGGATTTTCAGTCCTCTGCTCTACCGACTGAGCTATCTGGCCAGGCGCTGTCATTAGACCTCTTTCGACACCAGCGTCTTTCGTTTTATTTCTTTGTTGTGTGTCTGGTTGGGGTACTCATTTATTCTTTCTAAAACAAAATACTGGGTTTCGAAAGAGGTCTATTAAACCGATTGTAAGGCGATGAGTCAAGAGTTGTAGCTGATTATTCTTCAGATGACGGAGGTATGTAACCCATCGGTTTAACGCTACCTTCACCAAACAAAAATTTTTCCATCTCTTTGAATAGAAACTCTTTTGCTGAGGGGTCCATTGAGTTAAGCCGATATTCATTTATTAGCATGGTTTGATGACTAAGCCAGAGTTGCCAAGCTCCCTTGGAAATATGCTCATAAATGCGTTTGCCGATTTCACCGGGTAGAGGTTGATGTTCTAATCCTTCGGCAAGTTTTTTTAGTTTTTGACAATGAATCATTCGAGTCATGGTGAAAATGTTCTCCAGGAGATTCTTGCTGCGCAAGTTGTTGTAAAAGACGTTGCACCGGTGTGGCTAAACCACCGCTCGGCAACTGGCCTATTTTATACCAAACGCAGGATGTAGAGTCCATTATTTGGTTTTTAATTTTAGACTTTATGTCCACCCAAATAGGAGTAATGTCTAAGTGGAAATGGCTAAACGTATGACGAAAAGTTGGCCATGGTTGAATTTTTTCTGCCATATAATGATGATTATGGCACCATTCAATAATGTCTTCGTTAACAGCACATTCAGGAAAACTCCATAAACCGCCCCAAATACCCGCAGGTGGCCGCTTCATCAGTAATATTTGTTTTTGGGCAGTATTGCATAGTAGCAACATTTTAATTTTACGAATAGGTAAACTTTTGCGAGGTTTGGGAGTAGGAAAGAGCATTTCTTGCCCAGTCTGATGAGCCTGGCAATATTGCGATAAGGGGCAACGTGTGCAAGCCGGTTGAGTGCGGGTGCAAAGTGTTGCACCTAAATCCATAATGGCTTGAGTGTAATCACCTGTACGTTGCGCAGGTGTGTAACGTTCGGAAATCGTCCAGAGTTGTCGAGTAATGTCGGGCTGCCCTGGCCACCCCGCAATTGCATGGAAGCGAGTTAACACCCGTTTTACGTTACCATCGAGAATAGCTGTTTGTTGTCCATTTGTAATAGCAAGAATTGCGCCGGCAGTTGAACGGCCAATACCAGGTAAACTTTGTAAAATGGTTAGATCGTCTGGCAATTCAGTTTGATGGTATTGCATCACAAGCTGGGCGCTGCGATGTAAGTTGCGGGCACGGCTGTAATAGCCAAGCCCACTCCATAAATGCAAGACTTGATCTTCACTGGCATTTGCTAAGCTGCGAATATCGGGAAAGCGTTGGATAAAACGCTCAAAGTAGGGGATAACTGTATTTACTTGGGTTTGCTGGAGCATGATTTCAGAAACCCAAACGCGATAAGGCGTAATCGTTTGCTGCCATGGCAGATTTTTACGGCCGGAACTATCGAACCAGGTTAGCAAAGCTTTAGCAAACTGCTTAGGAGTCACTTAATACTAATGCCCCAAAAAATTACCTAATTTTTTCAATGTGTCATTCACATCTTTACCGATGAATTTTTTTACTTGCTCTTTAAGTTGTTCTTTGGCAACCGATTGAGTGGCTTCTTGTAAATCAGGAAAAATTGTAGGATTCCTGAAAGGACCAGAAATCTTAATGGGAATATGGCCGCCTAATTTTTGTTGTGCATCGAGCACATCGCTACCAAATGGGCTGCCTAATGCAGTAATAATCAGATGATAATCAAGTTGCCGGTTGCGCAAATCAGCAGTGCCTTTACCAGTCGCTTGTAGTGAATCGGATTTGAGTAATAAATTATTATTGCTAGCAACACCATGCTCAACCTGGACAGTACCTGTTAGGCTACTGAAGTTGGTTTGATTGGTTTCAGCTTCAGTCGGCGCCCCATGTTTTATAAAGAGTTGTAATGCGCTATAAATTTGTTTGCCAAGATCAAAATTGGTAATTGTGCCATTGATAATCGAAAAATTCATGTCGCCATTTAGATTATTCACCCATGCGTCTTGATTTTGGCCTTGAGTTTGTAAATGTGAGGTGATATTACCGGTTCCAGTAAGTTGGGTTTTAGAATTGGTAGCTAAATCTTTTAGCAAAGCGCCTACTTGAATGTTTGTTAATGTGGAATTGAAAGTTATTTGTGGAGTAGCGC
>JBAUEV010000293.1:0-7873 GCA_049678805.1 Gammaproteobacteria bacterium | reverse complement strand
ATTGTCTACTAGGTAACCAAAAATATATCGATTGATTGCAATATTGAGACAAAAATCTTTATTTGTTTCTGGTGTTTCTGGACTTTTTATGATTGCAAGTGTGAGATCAACCCCGTTTTCTAACAAGATTTTCACTCCTTCAACGTGATGTTTTGATATAGAAATGAACAGAGGACTTTCACCAACTTTATTTCTAAGATTTGGATCACCGCCATAATTAAGTAGTAGTTTTAAAATTTCGGATTTTTTTTCTTGACAAGCTGCATGCATAGCTGTTTGTAATTCGCCTTTGTTAGGATCAGCCCCTTGCTCGAGTAACAAGATAGTTAATTCCGGATCTTCAATTGTTGCAATAGCATAATGAAGGGCAGTAAAACCTTTATTCAGATCATTAATGGTATTTTTTTTCTCGATCAAAATGCCTTTAATATAATTTAAATAATCTTTTGTTATATTTTTTCCCTTTTTTTTTGAACTTAAATAATCTCGCAGAAGGAAAAATATTACTGAAGTACCATAAACATGTGAAATTAATATTTCACAACCATCTAAATTTTTAGATTTAGAAACATACTGATAGATACAAGGTACTATTACTTCATTTTTAATCAATGTTTTTATTTTTTTAAGTAAACATAAATAATTATTTTCGATTGTTGTTTCCAGTGTATTTTTTTCTTGGTCGTTTTCGATAAGATAGGAAAAATCAATTCCTTCATGCCTTGCCCCACATTCTAAAAAAAGACCAATAATCTCTACCGGTGCTTTTTTGCTGACCATCATCTGTAATGGGGTTACGATCCCGACGATGGGTCGGTTGATAATCCGGGGTAAAATTTTTTCCAACATTTTGAATTCATTTAAAGAAACTTTTGTCAAATTGCGGCATAAAAAACCTAGATAATAATAAGCATTATCGTCGCATAGTAACACATCGCTACTTTGAGCTTTGTTGTTTAACATGAGGGAGATAAAAAAATCGTATTCATTATCACGACTCGACGCTGCAACAGTAGCCATGAACTCTGTTGATATGACACCTTTAATGGTATTTATTGTATTTGGGCAAGCTTTATGCTGAGCCAACAAGATAATTGCAATGGCTTTTTGTTTATGTAGGATTGCCCAAAAGAGAAGAGTAACATTATAAACAATGCCATTTTCACGCAAGGTAAATGTTGCATCTACATGTGTTTGGGAAGGAAATAAGGCATCGAATATATCACGATTGCCCGTTTTAACAGCTTCAAATAACTGCTTTAGCTGCTTTTTTTTATCATCTTTATTTTGCTTAATTTTTCCACTTTTCATTTAATGTCCCCTCTTAAGCTTAAAAATGCTTATTTTATGGAATATCTGGTTAACGTCCAGCGCGTACTAATCCCCCCAGTCCAGTTTCTTCTAATGCGAGTTCAATATGATTGCGGATATTCATTGGATCATCGAGAGTCAGCACTTCTTCAAGTAATTCTTTGGCGCGACTTAAGCTGAAATTACGAATCACCCATTTAATGCGCGGTAAGCGAGTGGCATTCATACTCAGTGAATCAAAACCCATCGCTAATAATAAAATAACGGATGCAGGATCGCCAGCCATCTCACCACAAATACTGACCCGTTTCTTTTCTTTATGCACACCGCGCACTATTTGTTGTAAAGCACGTAATACAGCAGGATGTAATGAATCATATAAATTAGCAACGCGTGTGTTGTTTCGATCTACCGCTAACAAATATTGAGTTAAGTCATTGCTACCCACAGATAAAAAATCCACACGTTGGGCCAATTCTTGAATTTGATAAATGACCGATGGTACTTCCACCATAATTCCTAATTTAGGCATCGATATTGGTAATTTTTCTTCCATAAGTTCGCTGTGAGCTTGATGGATGAGTCGCCAAGCTTCTTCAACCTCGGCCATATGACTGACCATGGGTAATAAAATATGTAAATTGTTCAAACCGGTGCTGGCACGCAACATGGCACGCACTTGCACTAAGAAAATTTCTGGATGGTCCAGGGTCAAGCGAATGCCGCGCCAACCTAAAAAAGGGTTGTTTTCTTCTATTGGAAAATAAGGCAGTGCTTTGTCACCACCGATGTCAAGAGTGCGCATCATCACCGGCCGTGGTGCAAAAGAATTAAGCAATTGTCGATAAATAACCCGTTGTTCCTCTTCACTTGGAAAGCGCTCGCGCGCCATAAAAGGGACTTCGGTACGATATAAACCCACACCCTCAGCACCTACAGTCAAAGAACGGCCAACATCAACGGCTGGGCCTATGTTGAGATACAAAGGTACGTGATGACCATCCGTCGTTTCAGCGGGTAGATCACGTAATGCGCGCAACTCAACATCGAGTTCTTGTTCTTCTTTAACCAGTGCTTCAAATTCACTGCGTACACTGGCTGAGGGTGCGAGATAAACTTGCCCGTAATAACCATCCACGATCAATTCTTGCTCATCAATATCAGCGAGCGGCAATCCTTGGGCGCTCATTACAATGGGAATGCCCATCGCTCGCGCTAAGATGGCGACGTGTGAATTAGCTGAGCCTTGGGCAGTGACTACGCCTACCAAGTGCCCCTCGGGCACTTCAGCCAAAGCAGCAGGCGCTATTTCTTCACCTACTAAAATGGTGTTACGGGGGAAAGATGGCTTCGCCCGTTGTTTAGCTTGCAATTGGAACAAAATCCGTTGTCCTAAATCTTTAAAATCTGCAGCACGCTCTCGCAAGTAGGGGTCATCAACGGATTCAAAACGCATGACATGGCGTTTAATTACGCGTTTCAAAGCTGCCTGAGCTTCACTACCACTACGAATTTCAGTAGTTACTTCTTCTACCAAGCTAGCGCTACTTAATATTTGTAAATAAGCATTAAATAACGCTTGTTCTTCTGCGGCTAGACTGATGGCGATATTTTGACTAAGAGCACGCATTTCGGTTTGGGTTTCTTGTAAGGCGGAACAGAAATTAGCGATTTCTGTTTCTATATTTTCTGCCTCGCGATCTGGTACCGCGTCTAAATCGGCTAAAGGGTAGACGACCCTTGCCTGACCAATGGCGATCCCAGGTGCGCCCGGCATGCCATTGAGGACTTTGTCTTTTATGCTCGTTTCCCAAGGAAATTCACCGCTGGCTTGAGCGATAGCAATTACATTAGCCAACTGTGCTGCAATGGTAATAAGAATAGCTTCTTCGGCTTCATCGAAGCGACGCGACGCCTGTTGTTGGACGGTGATAATGCCTAATACTTCGCGTTGGTTAATGATGGGTACACCGAGGAAAGCGTGATATTGTTCTTCGCCTAGGTCTTGGTAATGAAGAAATCGTGGGTGACGCATGGCTTCATCAAGGTTGATCGGTTGTTCACGTTCACCTACCAGACCGACCAATCCTTCCCCAAATTTTATACGAACTTTACCAATGAGTTTTTGATTTAAGCCTTCGGTGGCAGCGAGTACATATTCGCTAAGTTGGCGGTGGGTGATAAAAATGCTGCAGGCGTCGGTTTCGATAGCGGCTTTAATACGTTGTGCACCAATATTCAGTGCCTCTCGCAAATTCTCTGCTGAGCTTACATCTTGCAAGATTCGTCGTAATAATTTCAGCATGCCTACATCTCATAGAAAAACGCAATCTTACTCTAGTGTTCGTTATAACCCGTTAGCCTAGGAAAGCGCCGCGCAAATTCACTGAGCGCTTTTCGGTAAACGGTTCGCTTAAAAGCGATAACTTGGTTTACCGGTTGCCAATAATCTACCCAACGCCATTCATCAAATTCAGGCGTTTCGGTAAGATCGAAACGAATATGGTTTTCATCTCCAATTAAACGAAGTAAAAACCATTTTTGTTTTTGACCGATACAAGTGGGTTTGCTGCGCATTTGGCGTAAATGATTTGGCAAGCGATAATATAACCAATGTCGGGTTATACCAATCACCTCTACGTCTGCTGCAACAAGCCCTGTTTCCTCCGTGAGCTCGCGAAACATGGCTTCTTTTAAAGTTTCGCTTTCTTTAATGCCGCCTTGTGGAAATTGCCAGGCATTCCGTTTTCCAATGCGTTTGGCGAAAAATACTTGTCCGTGTGCATTCAGTAAGATAATTCCCACATTTAGCCTGAAGCCTTGATTATCAATCATGGCACTTCTCCTAGACTTCGCGTAAATGCGTGGTTATGCTCTTTGCGTTGAGTATATTAGTTGCTCATAATGAGTGTTTGCGCATTAATGCACGCTGTACTGCTAAAGGCTCATATTCAATAACAACCAATAAAGTACGTGTTGCTCCTTCAGGTTGTCTTCACATTAATTTCTGCTGGCGGATGTACATGTTTAAATTTTGCCAACTGTTTTTTAGTAAGTGGTTGGGCATCTGGGTCTGCAATACCAGTCGCATTAATTTCTTTTTTTCGAGAGGTTTTTACCCGTTCCCACTTTGTTTTATCATTCGGTAATTTGTTTAGAGTATAAATACGCTTCGCGCGCATCATAATTAAATTATACGCCAATGACGTCGGTTTTTAAAGTAATTACCCATAACAATTTATAATTTAAGGTCGATTAATTAAGCGATTCAAAAATGGCACAAAAAGCAAAGTAGTAAAGGCTAATAGGGTAGAAACCACACCTAACCAAATAAACGCATGGTTATAAATCGCCAATGAAGTGACAGTGCTGGAATGTTCAGGAACGGCTGCTAAATTTGCAAAAATAGCGCCAATCGTAAATGATAGTGCTTGTGAGAAAAACCAAACCCCCATCATCATGCCTGTCAGGGGTTTAGGTGCCAAAAGCGTAATCATAGATAAACCGATGGGTGAAAGTAATAACTCGCCAATCGTTTGCAAGAAATAACTAGCCACCAACCACCAAGGTGAAACTAACCCTTCCTGCGCAAAAAAGTGAGTGCTTGCTGCTAATAACCAAAATCCTAAGCTGACAAATACTACTCCTAAAAAAAACTTATTGGGTATAGAACCCCCTTTGCCACGCTGGCCTAAACGAATCCATAGAAAACTAAAGAATGGACTGAGCAGAAAAATGAAAAAAGGATTGAAGAACTGCATGGCTTCAGCATTTACCGGAATACCCAGCAAATGATGCCCCATATTACGATCGGCAAATAAAGTCAGTGAGGTAAATGTTTGGTTATACAACGCCCAAAATCCGACCGAAATTATAATCAGGAGCAAGGCGGCTAACAAACGACGACGTTCAGCCGGTGCTTGTTTTATGAGAAAACCAAGCACCACTAACCCCAAACAGACAGCCGTTATTTCAACAAGTATATTCGTTGTTTGCGGATAGGCGAGTGCTAAGCGAATTAACAAAATGCTTAAAATGAGTCCGCCTATTAATAACGCTATAAATCCTTGGCGTGATTGAGTGTTTTTTAAGGGGCTGTTCGGCGGCACGCTGCCTAAATTTGCAAAATGTTTTCTGGCAAAGGCAAACGTGATGACGCCTATTAGCATACCTAGCGCTGCTAATAGAAAGCCGCTGTGCCAACCCAGATGATCTACCGTCCAGCCAGCTATTAGAGGTGGTATAAACGCACCGATGTTAATACCCATGTAAAATAAGGTAAAACCACCCTCCCTACGTGGATCATCAGCCGCATATAAATCTCCAACTATGCTAGAAACATTCGGTTTAAATAAACCTTGAGCACACGCCACGATACTTAACCCGAATAAAAACATTGATTGCGAAGGTAATGCAGTCAGCAAATAGCCTACCATGAGTAATATTCCACCCAGGCCAATGGCGCGACGAAAACCTAAATAACGATCGGCTAAATAACCCCCAATAACAGGTGTAATATAGAGCAGTGAATTAAATGCGGCATAAAAAATATTGGCTTTTTCATCAGAAAATATTAATTTTTTAGTCAAATAGAGAATCAAAATGGTTTGGATAGTGTAAAAACCAAAACGCTCCCATAATTCGTTAAAACATAGCCAATACAGCGCTTTAGGTTGATGATAGTTACCAGTTTGAGCAGATGCGGGCTGTTGCATCACAATTATTCCTAATAAATATTCAGAAAGGTGAATAATTTCACATTTTTTACATCAAAGCTACTTGCCATTGTCCATCGCTATCTATCCAGGCGCGATACATACCAGGGGTGTTAAACAATATGGCCAGATTGCCCTTGCTATCCACGGCGATACAACCGGCTTGGCCACCCAACTGACCAAGTTCAGCTAAAGCGTGTTGGCACGCATGATGTAAATTCTGAGTTTGGTATAACAATGCGCTGTGCACGCGATGAGCAAAAGCACAGCGAATTAAGATTTCACCGTCACCTGTAGCGGATAGGGCACAGGTATTATTATCAGCCCAAGTACCAGCACCGATAATGGGGCTATCACCGACCCGCCCAGGTAACTGATTGATTTTGCCACCCGTCGAAGTAGCGGCAGCTAAATTCCCGTATTCATCGCATGCTACTGCACCTACAGTTCCCAGAGGTTCAATGTCTTGTACCAAACCGCTTTGTTGTGCGTGGCGCAATTGCTGCTGCCGATGTTCGGTAATGAAGTAACTGAGGGCCTCCGTAGCCGCGCCTTGTTGCTGACAAAAAGTGTCTGCGCCGGTGTTTACCATTAATACATGCGGGCTATGTTCCATCACAATGCGTGCGGCTTGAATAGGATTTTTAACGTGTCGCACTGCTGCTACAGCTCCAGCGCGACGTTGTTCACCTTCCATAATGGAGGCGTCCATTTCTACGGTGCCGGCGCTGGTTAGCACTGAACCGCGGCCAGCATTAAATTCTTCAAAGTCTTCGAGTGCCATGACAGCTTGCATAACCACGTCCACTGCCGTTTTCCCTTGTTGTAATGCTTGCCAGCCATTTTGTAAGGTGGTTTTTAGCACTTCAAGGCGTGCTGTAATACGTTGTTGTTCTTTTGGGTTATCTTCATTGATAACACCCGCACCGGCACCACCGTGGATGGCAAATGCGATTTTGGACATGGACATTGCTCTTCTTTGTTAATTAAATGTTACTATACTCATAACACCTTAGGATGCAATTTTTAACAACTTGTCTTACTTCGAACTTGAAACGCTCTATGCGTATTTCGCGCCCGCCTCTTGCCGAGGAGGCTGTGATCGACCGTCGATTTCAGGGGTGAAATCGACGAGCGTACAAGGACGTATTCACCGCGTGTCGATCACAGCCTCCTCGGCAAGAGGCGGGCGTCACCCAGACGACATTCTCAATTTTTTGTCGTGTACTGAAATTTAGGAGTGTAAGCGATGAAAAGTATTTTAATCGTGGGTGCTGGTCCAGTTGGCTTAACGGCAGCGGTTGAACTCAAGCGTTTAGGTATGGCCGTGCGTATTATTGATAAAAACTCGGAACGCACCCGCTTTAGTAAAGCGCTTGCGATTAATCCACACACTTTAGAATTACTAGAATCCTCTGGAATTAGTGAACAGTTAATAGCCGCTGGTGAAAAAATACAACGGTTGCAAATCCGGGATGCGCGGGCTTTGCGATTAACGTTGCGTATTGACCTCTTAAAACACCGATACAACTTTATGTTATTGCTTCCTCAAAGCGAAACCGAAGCCATTTTAGAAGAAAATTTACAACGGTTAGGTGTTAATGTCGAGCGCAAAACGGAATTAAAAAATTTTACGCAAGATCAACAAGGCGTTACTGCGCAAATCTTGCAACAAGAAACTCTCAAGGAGTGCCGTGTAGATTATCTACTGGGTGCAGATGGTGCACAGAGTACGGTGCGGCATGAAGCTGGAATACCTTTTATTGGAGTAACGCGTTCTGAAGAATGGCAGTTGGCGGATATTCGTTTAATGAATCCTCAAAAATTTGTAGTGCAAGGTTATTTGT
>JBAUEV010000292.1:0-5000 GCA_049678805.1 Gammaproteobacteria bacterium | reverse complement strand
GTATTGGCGATCTCATTATTGGAGTGGTAGAGAAACCCATTCATGATGGTGTTTTCCTCAATTTGGGTGATAACGCCAAAGCATTCTTGCCACGCGTTGAAATGATCCCGCGTGAAGTATTCCGCCAAGGCGATCGAGTACGCGCTTATTTGTATAACATCGCCGACGACAAAAAAGGGCCACAACTATTAGTAAGTCGCACTCGCCCTGAAATGCTGGTTAACTTATTCAAAATTGAAGTGCCTGAAATTGGTGAACAAATTATTGAAATCAAAGCAGCAGCGCGTGATCCAGGTGCACGTGCTAAAATTGCAGTTAAAACCAATGATGGTCGTATTGATCCCATCGGCGCTTGTGTGGGTATGCGTGGTTCAAGAGTGCAAGCCGTGTCCAGTGAACTAGGCGGCGAACGCATTGATATTGTGTTGTGGGACGATAATCCAGCACAATTGGTTATTAACGCAATGGCCCCTGCAGAAGTCTCTTCAATTGTCGTTGATGAAGAAAAGAAAGTCATGGACATTGCAGTGCGTGAGGATCAATTATCACAAGCCATTGGTCGCAGTGGTCAAAATGTACGCTTAGCAAGCGAACTTACCGGATGGACACTCAATATTATGAGTGAATCGGAAGCGCAACAAAAAACCCAGACTGAATCAGAAAAAACGAAAAAAATTTTCATGGAACAACTCAATATTGAGGAAGATATGGCGACTTTGCTGCAACAAGCAGGATTTGCTACTATCGAGGAAGTTGCTTATATCTCGCTCGATGAGTTATTAGCGATTGAAGATATTGACCAAGAAATTGCTGAAGAATTGCAACAACGGGCACGTGATGCGCTATTAGTTAAAGAATTGGCTACTCGCCAAGGCAACGAGCCTGCGCAAGACTTGCTAGAGATGGAAGGCATGACGCCAGAATTAGCGAAAAAACTTGCCGATCATGGAATTTTGACACGCGAAGATCTAGCAGAACAATCCGTGGATGAACTAACGGAAATTCCCCAAATAGATGCTGAGCAAGCTGCCAAATTGATTATGACAGCACGTGCTCCTTGGTTTGTAGAAAAATTGTAATGAAAATGGGTATGGGTTAAGGGTAAATTATGGCTGCGGTTACAGTAAAAAAATTTGCTGAAGAGCATAAAATTTCGGTAGAGCAGGTGCTAGAGCATTTTAAAAAAGCTGGCATTGCGGTAACCAGTGAAGAACAAGTTATCACCGATCAACAAAAACAAGCGCTGTTAAACTTTTTTAAAGGCATTCAAACCGGTAGTAAATTATTACTGAAACGACCGAAAGTGAGTACTGAAAAAGTAAAACAAACCGTTGGCAAAAGTGGCAGTAAAAACATCCTTATAACGGTCAAAACGAAACCATCAATTGTAACTATCGAACCTAAAATCAAAGAAGCTGTTAAAACAAAAGCAGGTCAAACCTCAAATATTCCTGAAGTGTCTGCAAAAGCCGAAGAAACGATCACTGAATCACAAACAGCAGAATCTGCAGCGCTTGAAGCAGAAAAAACCTTGCCACCGCAACCTGCAAAACACGAAGGAAAAGAATCTAAAACGCCTGTTGCGTTGAAACCCATAATAAAACCAAGCATATTAACTGAAGAAGAAGAAAAACCCCGGGCTCGTAAAAAGAAAAAAAGCTTGGCGCCTAAACGTCATGAGGCAGAAACTTTTGAGATCATATTGCCTGGTCAAGAAGATGATTTAGAAATTGAACAAACTGTTATAGCGCGTCCGCGCAAAAAGAAAACACCTAAAGACGTCTACAAACCAGTCAAAAAAGTAGAACAAGGATTTATCAAGCCTACTGGACCGATCGTACGCGAAATAGCGATTCCGGAAACCATTACGGTCGCTGATTTGGCCCAGAAAATGTCTATAAAGGCGACTGAAGTAATCCGAGCTATGATAAAAATGGGAGTGATGGCGACGATTAATCAGGTACTCGATCAAGAAACGGCAACTCTGGTTGTTGAAGAGCTTGGACATACCGCGAAATTATTGCGTAGTGATGAGTTAGAGGCGAGCCTGTCCGAAGAATTAGAATATCAAGGTCAAGGTGAAGCAGTGCCGCGTGCTCCAGTGGTTACTATCATGGGACATGTTGACCATGGCAAAACCTCTTTATTGGATTACATTCGTCGTACCAAAGTGGCATTTGGCGAAGCAGGTGGTATCACCCAACACATTGGTGCTTATCATGTTGAAACTGAACGTGGCGATATTACTTTTTTAGATACCCCTGGCCACGAAGCATTTACTGCCATGCGTGCGCGTGGTGCAAAATCTACTGACATCGTTGTCTTAGTGGTCGCAGCTGATGATGGTGTGATGCCCCAAACCATTGAAGCTATTCAACATGCTAAAGCAGCTCATGTGCCCATCGTTGTGGCTGTCAATAAAATGGATAAACCGGGTGCGGATCCCGAGCGGGTTAAAAGCGAATTAAGCAAACAAGGTGTAATCCCCGAGGATTGGGGCGGTGATGTTATTTTCCAACATATCTCCGCTAAAACAGGACAAAACGTAGATGGTTTATTAGAAGCCATTTTATTACAAGCTGAAATGTTAGAACTGAAAGCTGTTGCAATCGGTCCGGCACGTGGTGTAGTCATTGAATCACGCATTGACAAAGGACGTGGACCCGTTGCCACCATTTTAGTCCAAGCCGGAAACCTGCGAAAAGGCGATGTTTTATTGGCCGGCACTGAATATGGTCGAGTGCGGGCGATGATTAGTGATAATGGACAACAAACTGATGAAGTAGGACCTTCCATGCCAGTGGAAGTGCTCGGTTTATCGGGTGCGCCTAATGCGGGTGATGATGCCGTTGCCGTTAGCAATGAACGTAAAGCCCGTGAAGTAGCATTATTCCGTCAAGGCAAATATCGGCAAGTTAAACTGGCTCGCAATGTAGCCACATTAGAAAATATTTTTGAACGCATGAATGAAGGTAAAGTCAATGCGTTGAATATTGTGTTGAAAGGGGATGTGCAAGGTTCAGTTGAGGCTATTCGTGAATCATTACTACGCCTTGGCACTGATGAAGTTAAAGTGAGTATTATTGCTAGCGGTGTGGGTGCTATTACGGAGTCCGACGTTAATTTAGCAGTTGCTTCCAATGCCATTTTAATCGGTTTTAATGTTCGAGCTGCAGCACCGGCGAGACGCTTGGCAGAATCCACTGGTGTAGATTTGCGTTATTACAGTATTATTTATGAGCTTATTGAACAAGTTAAAGCAGCACTCAGTGGTATGTTAGCGCCTGAACGACAAGAAAAAATCTTGGGCTTAGTTGAAGTGCGTGAAGTTTTCCATTCTTCAAAATTTGGTACGATTGCAGGTTGTATGGTGTTAGAAGGTTCAGTACGCCGCAACAGTACCATTCGTGTATTACGTGATAATGTGGTAATCCATGAAGGACGCGTGGATTCATTGCGACGATTTAAAGATGAAGCGAGCGAAGTACGTAATGGCATGGAATGTGGTATTGGCCTTAAAGATTATCATGATCTCAAAATAGGCGATCAGATTGAGGTTTTTGAAGTAGTGAGCGTCGCTCGAAAATTATTATAGGGTTAAGGTAGAGTTTATAGTGCGTCGTTCCCATCACCGTCCTCAACGCGTGGCAGACCTAATTCAACAAGAACTCGCTGAATTATTACGTAAAGCGCGTGATCCGCGTTTTGTCGCTGTTACTGTGACGGCTGTAGAAATATCAAATGATTTGGCCAACGCAAAAGTTTATATCACACTACTCGACGAAACTCGGCTAGAAGAAACGCTACAAGCCTTAAACCATGCCGAAGGTTTTTTCCGCCATTTACTTGCCGATAAAGTAGATTTACGCATTACTCCCCATTTGCGTTTTTTTTATGACGAATCAATAAGCCGTGGTGATAAAGTAGCAAGACTTATTAACGCCGCACTTCGCCACAAGCCACCGCTCAAGGGGGAATAATGATTTGAATAGAAATAATTTATTGGGATTACTATTATTAGATAAACCCATTGGCATCACCTCAAATGCGGCATTGCAAAAAGTAAAACACCTATTTGTAAACTGCTTGGGGCGCAGTATTCGCGCAGGACATACTGGAAGTTTAGACCCACTTGCCAGTGGCATGTTACCTATTTGTTTGGGAGAAGCGACTAAATTTTCGCAATTTTTATTGCAAGCTGATAAACGTTATTTGGTTACTGCGCAGCTTGGAATTAAAACGTCTACAGGTGATGCCGAAGGTGAAATTATCCAACAAGCGCCTATACCCATTTTAAACCGCGACGATTGGTTACAGATTTTTCGAGCTTTCACGGGAGAAATTGCCCAAGTGCCTTCGATGTATTCTGCTCTGAAACATCAAGGACAACCTTTATATAAACTTGCACGCCAAGGTATTGAAGTTGCTCGCCCGTCAAGAATAATCCATGTTTATAGCCTAGAATTGATTAATTTTACGGCGCAGAATTGCCAACTCCGAGTGCATTGCAGTAAAGGCACTTATATTCGTACATTAATAGAAGATATGGGTGATCGTTTAGGTTGTGGTGCGCACGTGAGTGAACTTAGGCGTTTAACGGTAGGGTCTCACATGAGTGAACAGATGATTACCTTGCCAGAACTTGAAACACGATCTGCCCAGCAAGGATTATTGGGTTTAACAAGTCAATTATTACCGCTTGATTCGATGTTACCCGATTGGCAAGAAGTGATATTGTCTGAAGCTACAGCATTTTATTTGCGACGAGGGCAACCGGTCATGATACCTAATGCACCTACTCGTGGTTGGGTACGGTTAACGTTAAAGTGCAACGGGAGTTTAGTAGGTGTTGGTGAGATTCTACAAGATGGCCGCGTCGCCCCAAGGCGTTTGCTTCACGTGTAGCCTTTATGCAGCGTCAGCGCGAAGTGCCGACGTTGTTGCATATTTCTTATTTTTAGAATGTCGTGTGGGTGTCGTTTTCAGACAAAACTGCATCC
>JBAUEV010000291.1:0-11447 GCA_049678805.1 Gammaproteobacteria bacterium | reverse complement strand
CTAGTAAAGAGTACGAAGGTGCTATGATTGCTATCCAGCAATTGTCGGAGATGTCTGATTTTCAAAATCGACCTATGATTTTGGCGGAGTTGTATCTAAGCTTTATAAATAAAATTATACTTGAAGAGGATGAGGAACAACAGGATCAGGAAAGACAATCCAGATTAATCAGAGCAGCTATAGACCAAGCTATTCAAAAAGCTCAAATTGTGGGAGTTAATTCTGAATTAGCAGAATACCTTTTTTATATAGGTAGTACATGGCTTAACTATTATGAAGAGTTTCGGAGTGATTCATGTACATTATATCTAGAAGCAATTAGACTAAGTGAGCCAGAAGATATAAATGCTATTATCAAGTACAAATTAGCAGTAGCTAAATATTATTATGTGAGTATGGAAAGTGAAAAATCTCAAAATGTATTGGAAGAGATTAGAGCCATACCATTGTCGGATCTACAAAATAAAACCTTTGTATTTGTAATAGAGGCTTGTCTAACTCTTACCGGTATCTATCTTTCCACAGATAAAAATGAAAAAGCTATAGAATGCGCAAAGCAAGCTTGCCAAGCGGTACTAGGTTTACATAATGATAAGGGTATAGGTGAAGAATTTTTAAAAGTTGCCGTACAATTTTTTGGAAAATATGAGTCTCTGCCACCTGAGTTTATTGAGCCAACGACACTGCTTTATCAGCATGGAATCAGGCTGTCAAATAAAAAAGAGGGAGTAGATTGGGATATTATACAGGCTTATGAAAACTTAGGTTTTTGTTATTACCAAAAAAATTTGCTAGATATGGCAGATGGCTGTTTTAGGATGCAAATTAAACTCTCATCATTAACGGCTTGTGATAAATTTTTAGAACTTGACGACTTGACAACGGCTTATGAGTACCTTGGCAAACGGTCTAGAATTACTCCTGGAACACAATTATTGTATCAATATGCAGAGGATACTTTTAAGCTAGATGAGGATAGAAAAGATAAAGACATAACCATACAGAAATTTATGAAGATTTATGACGCCATAATTATATTTTTGGAATCCTATCCTTATTTGTCATTGTCAGAAAATCAATTGTCAGAGCATTGTATTTCTCTGCGGAATCTTAAAGAATTTATGCAGCTTGTATGTGATATTTTTTCGAAAACCGATTACCCAAAAGTAGTATTCAAGAATTTTTACAAAATCCTGAGAGCTTTGACTTTTTTAAAGAGTGGAAGCAAGAATTAGATACCTATATACGTCAAGTGCAACTACAGTTAAAAAACAAAAATAACGAAATTTTATCTAACCAAGGTTCCTCCACTCCAGATGCCGAAGTAGTAGAATTAAAAAAGCGAATAAAGGAGTTTGAGAGGACAAACACCGAACGAGAAAATGAGAATCATCAGTTAAAATGCAAAGCGGCTGAGAAACTCGATCAAGATTCATCCGCTGAGCAAGGCTCATCCAAAAAACGCAAAATCACTGATTTTTTTGAACCTTCTAGAAAAGCTGTTAGTTTTTCCGCAGTGTCCGACGCACCTGAGGGAAATAAGATGGAAAACTCAGCATCGCCATCACCTTCAGCGGGGGGATAATATGCTATTTGGTTAAAAATGTTAAATCTTGATTAAACTATTATAACAGTTTAAAGTCTGCGTCATTATTAAAATAATAAAAAGGAAAAATTAAATGCCTAAAAAAAACAAACAAAAAATAAATGAAAAAATAAATGGAAAAGACTACGAAGATGCTATACCTGATATCGAAAACCTGCTAGCAGCAACAACTGATTTTCGCGATCAAAATCCCCTTGTCCTAAAATGGTGTCTAGAACTAGCGAAAAACCGTCTTGGACTGAAAACAGAAGATGTTGAAGCAACCATAGAAGAAGCTGAAATAGTTATAAAACAAGTTCAACATCAAAAAGTTGATTCGGAATTATCACAAGCCTTCCTTGATATACATGTAAAGGAAAATCAACAGTCGAAGCGCAAAAGGGCTGAAGAAATTCTGGCTGAGCAAACTTCATCCAAACAACCAAACCCCAGTGGTTTTTTTAGTTCTCCTAACTTTATTCCGATTGCTAGTTCTTCCAATGCGTCTGAGCCAGCAAAGCCGGAAAGCTCAATAGCACCATCATCTTCGGTATCATAGATAGATTAAAAGTAGCTTTGATGTTAAGATAACCCTGATTTCGCTAACGCTACATCAAGGCTACTTGCTATGGAATAAACTTGTAGTGAAAACGCTTGATTAAATTATTATAACATTGAAGGGGGTATGATGAAAATTAAAGCACTTTGCGAAGCAGCTACCGAAAACAATCTAATAGAAGTAACCCGCCTTATTCAGCAAGAAAAAGTTGATCCAAATGGTTTAGAGGGCGACTCTAATATGCGACCAATAGATTATGCTGCACGAGCTGGTCATTTGGGAATGGTTCAACGCCTTTACGACTTAGGCGCTAAGCTGAAGACTAATTTTGATAAAGAATCGGGCATTCTGTATTGGACGTGCTGGGGTGAAAATGTACAAACCAAAAAAGAAATATTGAATTGGTTGCAATGTAGTGAGGTAATTAAATCCCAGCATGTTAAGGCGGCTTTAGGTGTTCCACCTTCTGATGAAATAGATAAGTATCAAACAGATGAACATGGCCTTTATCCTTATCACTACGCTGGACTTTGGGGGATGAAATTAGGAGATAGAACACGATCAATAAACATAGAGGAAGTGGGGGAAAAAAACTTTTTAAGTTGGTTGCCAGCAAGTTCGCAAGAAGAACTAGAAGAGCATCTGCTTTTAGGAAGTGACAAGGGTTTTTTTGATACTTTAGTTGAGTATTTGTATCAACATGAGCAATACTATTTATTATTTGTCCTTTGGGATTTATATTCTAAGCTCAATACAAATCCATTATCTGAAAAAGTATCTAATAAGGCCGCAGAATTAGCCAAGTGGTTAGCATATGCATGCAAGTGGGAATTGTTCCATAATTTTTTAGAACGAAATCCTAACCTAGCTCTAAGCAATGCACCAGCTGTAGAGGATGGCACAACAGTTTTGGTATATTTGGTCAGGCAATTGGCTTTTCATGAACAATGGGGATTGTTAAAGAAGTTTGGGGAGCGGCTTAACCTGAAATTGTACCCTTTGCTTACTGTTTTTCCTGTGCAATGTCAATATATCGATAGTTATGTAGATGAAGATAGATATGAACATAAAAATGTTACTTTAGTTGGGTTATTGCTGGAGGCAGGGGAATTGGAACTGTTTGAAAACATCCTTAAAGGGACTAATGAATACTCAAATATGACAAATCAGGAATGGTCGTCGCTTTTGAATGAAAATTCTTTAGTTGAAATATTAATAAAACATGAAAAATTTCAGTTATTAGAATATATATCAAAACTTTGTTCATTCGAAGGTGTAAGAATCCAATATAACCAGTTGCAAGCTGTTGAAAAAGAAAATGAAGGGCACGCTAAGTTTAAAGAAATACTTTTGCAGATAATGATAAAGCAATTACACCATGATGTGATAAATAACATTGAAGAGTATGAAACATATTTGCCTAATGATCAACAAAATCTACAAGAAAAATTGGAGTTGATGTTGAGCTTGCTTCTAGAGCTACCTAAAGATTCCTCTCATTATCAGGAGAATAGTTTTACATTAGGCACTGCTTTATTAAATTGTTCAAAAATACCTGGTCTCAGCAAATTTATTATTGAGAAGTTTCCAATTATTAATGTGACGCAATCAAATATTTATTCACCGCAGCCTCCTGAAGCTATCAAGTTATACGTATTTAAGTTAATGAGTCATTTGGGCGAAAATGGAGAGCATTTTAATATTAATTTTTTAATAGAGTTATTGTATAAAATGCGTCAATTGAGTATTGAAAATGATGAATTAAAAAAGAAAGTTAAGCAATTAGAGAATGAAGTCCCAAGCGCATCTGAGAAAAGCAGTGAAATATTAGCGGCTAAACCAGCTAACCAAAACATAGCTTTTCCATTTTGGCAGGACAAAGAGAGCGTCGAAAAGCTGACTGCTAGTTCTTGCAACGCGTTTGAGCCAGCAAAGCCGGATAACTCAATAGCACCATCACCTTCACCTTCGATGTCATAGATAGATTAGTAAGGTGGCTTTGGCAAGGCTCATCTAAACAATGCAAAATTCCTGGTTTTTTTGAATCTTCTAGAAAAGCTGTTAGTTTTTCCGCAGAGTCTGACGCACCTGAGGGAAATAAGTCGGAAAACGCAGCATCGCCACCATTTTTGCTCGTGGGATAAAAAGCTATTTTGTTAAAAACATTAACTTTTGATTAAATTAATATGTCAATTTAGAGTGCGCGTTATTATTATAGATAAAAAAAGGAGAGAATGAATGTTATCAGCTGAAATCGAGCAAAAAATAAAGAGCGAAAATTACCAAGATGCCATTACTGATATCCAGCAATTATTAGCGACAACTGATCCTAAAAATGAACCTATTATTATTGAAGGGTATCTAAAACTGGCGGGTTGCTTGCTTATACAAAATCCAGAAACTCAAGTTATTAAAGCAGCTATAGAACGAGCTATTCAAGCAGCTCAAACTGTAAAAGTTCATTCTGACTTAGCAGAAGACTTTTTTACTCTAGGTAAGCTTTTTGAAGAACATGTTAAAGGACGTAAAGTATTGTCAAAATTTCCTAATATTCCTTCAGAACTGTATCAAGTGGCACGTAGACTATGCAAGTCAGAAGCTAAAATTACTATTATTAAGTATGACTTGGCGATAGTTTGTTATGATGGTAGCTTTTATAATTATATTGTTGCCTATGATAAGCCTAATGAGAGCGTGTGGCAGGAAATTGAGGGTTTCTCGAAAAGTTTAGAATTTGATGCCACGCTCAGAAAGTTGCTGGAAGACCAAATTAATCATAGGTAGGCTCATAAAGCAGACGATAATCGTACGTTAAGAAGACTTTGTGAGCTAATGCTGAAACTGGAAAATCCGGACAATAAGTCTTCAATAGTACGAACTCATTTATTACTTGCTGATTGTTGTCATGGGGATAAGGACTTTGAGGCGGTGAAGGAGCATGCAGGAAAAGCCTGTGATCATGATTTTGTGCTTGATGATCCCAATCTGATCTATCTATTTAACACAGTTGCATATAATTTACTTAGTCATGATGATTACGAAGTAGCAGAGTTACTTTGCCAACAGGCTCTAAAATTAACGAATCCAAAAAAACAAGCCTGTGCAATCGATTTTTATCTAACCCTTGCTTTTACCTATCTTAGGTGGGGTCATAAAAATGACCAAGCTATAAAATATACGGAACAAGCTTGTCAAATGGTTCAAGACTTCACTCCAGAAGATTTAGATGCTATAGATGATTACCAGGGAGAAGTGTTTGAAGCTTTCGAAAGATTAACTGATATGTTCGAAAAAAATGAGTCTATGTCGCCAGAACTTGTGAGGTTGATGACACGTCTTTATTTACAGCTGATAAAACTTCATGGAGAGCTAAATTATAATGATTTGAGTTCTTATTATGGTTGGTGGGTTGTAAAAATTTATGATCGCCTGATTCTTTGTTATTACTCACAGGCTTTATTAAAAGAAGCGGATGACTATTCTAGAAAACAAATTAAACTCTTAATACAAATGGATTCCAAAGACTTGCTTCAGCCTTTTAATGCTTTCGAAAATTTTCTTAAAAGTTTATCAAACGGTTATGCGCAGCTTAGCAGACAAATTAGAAATACTCAGGGAGCACAAGCGCTATATGATTTAGCAGCTCGCATTTTTAAAAAAGATAGAAACGTTACTATTCAACAACTTATAAATATTTATGATTGCATAACTAAAACCCCATTTTCATTTTCGTCAGAAAATCAAGCCTATCTCCAAGATCTTAAAGACTTTATGCAGCTTTTGAGTAAGATTTTTTTAGCAGGCAAACTACCAGAAAGTGGTATTCGATCATTTTTACAGGATGCTGAGAATTTAAAGGAATTTCAACAGTGGGAACGGGAATTGAATGCGAATATCAGTTTTTTACATGATCTGATATCAGAACACCCTAGTTATCTTGTTGCAGTGGGTGCTAAATTAATAGAATTAGAAGAACAAATATACAAGCTTGAGACAGAAAATACCCTATTAAAAAATGAGAATCAACTGTTAAAGTTAAAACGTAAAAGCGATGAAGAAACTGAACAAGATTCACCCGCTGAGCAAGGGTCATCCAAGAAACGCAAAATCACTGTTTTTTTTGAATCTTCTAATAATAAAACTGTTAGTTCTTCCACTGTGTCTGAGGTGCCTGAGGTAGAAAGGACGGAAAACTCAACATCGGCATCACTTTCACCACCCCGATTTGAGTAGATAGGCCTGACAGTACGACGATTTAAGTTGTTAAAATTATGGATTTTGGTATAATTTAATCCCGTTTTTACTAGAAACGGGATTTTCATTATGACTCGCTATATTTTTGTTACTGGTGGTGTGGTTTCTTCCTTAGGCAAGGGCATCGCTTCTGCATCTTTAGGCGCCATTCTTGAGGCGCGCGGTCTTCGCGTCACCCTAATTAAACTCGATCCTTATATCAATGTTGACCCTGGCACCATGAGCCCGTTTCAGCATGGTGAGGTTTTTGTAACAGAAGACGGTGCCGAGACGGATCTAGACTTAGGTCATTACGAACGTTTTGTTCGTACTACCATGACTCGGCAAAATAATTTTACTACCGGTCGGGTGTATGCCGACGTCATTCGCAAAGAACGCCGTGGTGATTATCTAGGCGGCACAGTGCAGGTTATTCCCCATATTACCGATGAAATTAAGCGCAAAATTGTTGAAGGCGCCGGGAATGCGGATGTGGCATTGGTAGAAATTGGGGGTACTGTGGGTGATATTGAGTCTTTGCCGTTTCTGGAAGCTATCCGGCAAATGCGTGTGGAATTGGGTGCGCAACGCACATTGTTTATCCATTTGACCCTGGTGCCTTATATTCCAGCAGCAGGCGAGATGAAAACCAAGCCGACCCAGCATTCGGTCAAAGAGTTACGGACTATTGGTATCCAGCCTGATTTGTTGATTTGTCGCTCAAGGCAACCTTTGCCTGGTTCAGCACGCTCCAAGATCGCATTATTTACGAATGTTGAAGAACGCGGGGTTATTTCACTATTAGATGTAGCAAGCATTTATGAAGTGCCTCTGATCTTGCGTAATCAAGGGGTAGGTGAACTGGTCGTCGAAAAACTTGGCTTGCAGACTAAACCTGCTGATTTAGGTGAATGGGAGTGGGTGGTAGAAAAACAACGTAGTTTAACCGCAGAAGTCGACGTGGCAATGGTCGGCAAATACACCGAGCTAACCGATGCTTATAAATCGCTGTCCGAAGCATTAACCCATGCCGGTATTCATAACGATGTACGAGTGAATGTTCATTATGTGGATGCAGGGCAGTTGGAGCGGGTGGGCGTCGCAGAATTACAGCATTACGATGCGATTTTAGTGCCCGGTGGATTTGGTAAGCGTGGGATTGAGGGTAAAATTTTAGCAGCGCGTTATGCACGCGAATACAACGTGCCGTATTTAGGCATTTGTTTAGGCATGCAAGTGGCAATTATTGAATATGCGCGGCATTGTGCGAAGATGCCCAATGCCAATAGTACCGAATTTGATGCGGATACAGCGTATCCAGTAGTGGCATTAGTCACAGAATGGTTATCAGCAGACGGTGAAATCGAACATCGCCATCAATATTCGGATTTAGGTGGTACGATGCGTTTAGGTGGGCAGGAATGCCATCTGATTGAAGGATCATTAACGTATGAGGTGTATGGTAAAGATGTTATTGTCGAACGCCATCGCCATCGTTATGAAGTGAATCAACGCTTTGTCTCTGAATTAGAACAAGCGGGTTTGAAAGTATCGGGTCGTTCTAAAGATGGTTTGTTGGTGGAAATGATCGAATTGCCGAACCATCCTTGGTTTATAGGGTGTCAGTTCCATCCTGAATTTACTTCGACGCCCCGCGATGGACATCCTTTATTTTCAGGATTTATTCAAGCAGCCAAAAAATTTAAACAAGCGAAAAAAAGAAATGGCACACTACAGCATGAGGAAATGCAATGAAGCCGAAAACAACCAAAATTCAGCAAGAATATAAAAAAGATTTTTATGCGTGGGCATTGCATAATGCAACCCTTATCCGCGAAGGAAGAGCAATGTCCATTTACTTTTGTGCAGTGTCTTAATTCTGAATTTTTACCTCAATGAGATTTCAATATGAAAATAGCTGGATTTGAAATAAGTTTACAACAACCATTGTTTTTAATTGCGGGTCCGTGCGTGATTGAAAGTCGTCAATTAGCATTGGATACCGCAGGACAACTGCAAGAAATGACACGCCAATTGCAAATTCCCTTTATTTATAAATCATCGTTTGATAAAGCCAATCGCTCTTCTCACAACAGTTTTCGCGGTTTAGGTATGGAACAAGGGCTAAAAATTTTGGAAGAAGTAAAAAAAACCTTTAACCTGCCCATTTTAACAGACGTCCATGAAGATACACCCTTAGCAGAAGTAGCTGCAGTTGTCGATGTATTACAAACCCCAGCATTTTTATGCCGTCAAACTAATTTTATGCAAAAAGTGGCCGTTTGTGGTTTGCCAGTCAATGTCAAAAAAGGCCAGTTTTTATCACCTTGGGAAATGAAAAACGTAGTAGCTAAAATACGTGCTGTTGGTAATGAACGGATTATGGTATGCGAACGCGGTGCATCATTTGGTTACAATAACTTGATTTCTGATATGCGCTCATTGATGATTATGCGCGATACGGGTTGCCCAGTAGTATTTGATGCGACGCATTCAGTACAATTACCCGGTGGTTTAGGGCAGGCATCTGGTGGGCAACGCCAATTTATACCCGTATTAGCACGTGCGGCAGTATCGGTAGGTATTGCGGGCATTTTTATGGAAACCCATCCAAACCCCAATCATGCTTTGAGCGATGGGCCCAATGCTTGGCCATTAGGAAAAATGAAAGCTTTATTAACAACCCTGAAAATCTTGGACGAAACCGTTAAAAGTGCTGGTTTTTTGGAAGAAAGCCTAGTTGCAGAAATGCTGTCTGAAGCCGAAGTGGTTTAACTGTCAGTTGGGCTATGATCTTCACACCGAAACTTTCGTAACGACTGTACCACACCCATTATTATGGTGTGTTCTGCACTGTGATTAATACAAACTTAAAGAGAATGTGATGACTAAAATAACCAAAGTTCATGGCCGCGAAATTTTAGATTCGCGAGGCAATCCAACTGTGGAAGCCGAAGTAACATTAGCCTCAGGAATAGTAGGGCGTGCTGCAGTGCCTTCAGGCGCCTCAACGGGCGCGAGAGAGGCAGTTGAATTACGTGATGGCGACACTAAGCGTTATTTAGGTAAAGGCGTTTTACAAGCGGTTAAGGCGATCAACGGAGAAATTCAAAAAGCATGTCTTGGTAAAGAAGCATCCGCACAACAAACGCTTGATGAAACTTTGATTAAATTGGATGGTACCGAAAATAAAAGTCGCTTAGGCGCTAATGCAATTTTAGCCGTGTCATTAGCAACCGCCAAAGCTGCGGCATTAGATGTGGGTAAACCTTTATATCGTTATTTAGCGACGGAAGCTGAAAATTTTATTTTGCCCGTGCCAATGATGAATGTTATCAACGGCGGCGCTCATGCGGATAATAATATTGATGTACAAGAATTCATGATAGTGCCGCTCGGTGCCAGCACTTTTTCAGAAAGCTTACGTTATGGGGTTGAAGTATTTCATGCCCTGAAAAAACTGCTAAAACAACGTGGTTTAGCGACTGCGGTGGGTGATGAAGGTGGTTTTGCGCCGAATTTACCATCGCATCAAGCAGCGTTAGATATATTACTCGAAGCTATTTCGACGGCGGGTTATAAGCCCGGAAAAGATATTTATCTAGCAGTTGATGCCGCTAGCACTGAGTTTTATAAAAACGGCCGTTATCATTTGCAATCAGAAAATAAACAACTTACTTCTGAAGAATTTGTCGAATACCTAACTGACTGGGTAAAACAATATCCTATTATCAGCATTGAAGATGGGATGAGCGAAGATGATTGGCAAGGTTGGAAATTACTTACCCAGCGATTGGGACAACAAGTACAGCTTGTAGGTGATGATTTATTTGTTACCAACCCCCAATTGTTCGCAAAAGGAATTGAACAACATATCGCGAATGCCATTCTTATTAAATTGAATCAAATTGGTACTTTGAGCGAAACCTTGCAGGCTATTGCAATGGCGAAAAAAGCACACTATAACACAGTGATTTCGCATCGTTCAGGTGAAACAGAAGACGTAACTATTGCTGATCTTGCAGTGGCAACGGGCGTAGGACAAATTAAAACAGGTTCATTATGCCGCACTGACCGTGTTGCGAAATATAATCAATTACTGCGGATTGAAGAAGCATTGGGAGCTGAAGCGCATTTTGCGGGTAAAGACGTATTTGCTCGATGGCTTAGATAAGAATGGAACTCTAGGAGTCAGGAACTATGCGTATCATGATCGTTGTTTTTCTGGCCTTGATTGTCGCATTACAATATGAGCTTTGGTTTTCGCCGGGTGGCATTGTGCAAAGCTGGCATTTGAAACGACAAATTGCACAAGAAAACACTCAAAATTCAGGCTTAGCGGAAAGAAACGCCGTTATTGCTGCTGATATTCATGATTTGAAACGAGGTAATGAAGCGATTGAAGAACGAGCTCGTAACAATTTAGGGATGGTCAAAAAAGGCGAAACGTTTTATCAAGTTATACCGAATGGTGGGAAATAAGAAAATAGCATGCTTATTTCTTTTTACCCCCTGATGTATGAGCACCTACCACTTTGGAAAAAGTGGGTTCAAAAAAAACATGTTAAAGATGTTTGGTTTATTGAGGGCTATGAAACAGTAGATTATATTTATAAAAAAATAGAGGGAAATGGTTATGATTATCCCTTTATCATTGCATTGAATGATGAACCGATTGGTTATATCGTGTGTTGTGATTTGTATCGCTATCGAATGCAATGTCCTAACCCTAAAGGGTTATTTACCCATGAAAGTCCAGGTGTTTTTTGCATGGATTTATTTATTGGAGAAGAAGAATTTCTTGGTAAAGGGTATGGTGCTCCAATTGTTAGAACCTTTGTGAACTATATTTTTAGTCACTTTAATGCCCAGATAATTTTTATTGATCCTGCTATAACTAATAAGCAAGCAATACGATGTTATGAGAAAGCTGGATTTATTTTTGCCAAAGAAGCGTTTGATGGTGTTACTAATTGTCATGTAATGAAAATTGAAAAAGGTTAGATAAGTCCTTGATGCCCAAGCTCCGTCATTGCGACCCCGAGCGTCAGCGAAGGGGGAAGCAATCCA
>JBAUEV010000290.1:0-2302 GCA_049678805.1 Gammaproteobacteria bacterium | reverse complement strand
TTTTAACAATCCATCTTGCTTCGAACTTGAAACGTTTTTCAATCGAAAAACTTCACAATACAACAAGTATTGCTCCAGTTTTTCTCAATCAAAACGTTTCAATTTCTGGCAATCTGGATGTTAAAATCTCGCCTCTTGAGGTGTAATGGGTATAGAAGGCCATGCACAGCTAAATTTAATGGATTTTGTTTGAAAACCAGGGAATATTAAAATGAATAACCACAAGAAAATGGATGTTTCGACTTGGTTGCCATTGCGGTATCCATTTTTCAAAATGCTCTGGATAGCAGCCGTTTTTTCAAATATTGGCAGTTGGATGCATGAGGTTGGTGCGGCTTGGCTTATGACTTCGTTAACCAATAAACCATTACTCATAGCGCTTGTTCAATCAGCATCTACTCTGCCAATTTTTTTATTAGCTTTACCCGCAGGCGCTTTAGCAGATGTTTTGGACAAACGTCATTTTTTGATTGTGCTCCAAGCCTGTATGGCAATCACTGCAGGGGTGTTGGCGGTGGCTGTTTTTTACAACCATATTACACCTTTATCGCTATTACTTTTTACGCTTACTTTAGGCTCATTTAATGCCTTAGACGCCCCTGGTTGGCAGGCAATAGTACCCGAACTGGTTACTGCGGAAGCGATGCCACCCGCGATTGCTCTTATGGGAGGAGCAATTAATATTTCACGTGCTTTTGGCCCTGCTTTAGCTGGATTCATTATTACCTTATCAGGGCCCGCTGCAGTTTTTGCATTCAATTCAATATCATTTTTAGGCGTAATCATTGTATTTTGGTTATGGCGTCATGAAAAGGTTACAAGCACTCTACCCGCCGAACGGTTAATGGGAGCGATGCGCGCCGGCTTCCGCTATGTACGCAGTTCTCCCGCTCTGCATAATGTATTAGTCCGTACTTTTACTTTTTTTATATTTGTTAGTGCTTCCTGGGCATTATTACCGTTAGTGGTGCGTAAAAAATTAGGCCTTGGTGCCGGAAGTTATGGCGCGTTACTTTCATTATTAGGCGTAGGGGCTATACTGGCTGCTGTTTGGCTACCAAAATTGCATAAGCGTTATAATCCCGATCAGCTCACAAATAAAGGGACCTTAGTGTTCAGTCTAAGCATTCTTTTGCTTGCTTTGAGCAACAATTTCTATCTTATTTGCGGGGGAATGCTGTTAGGTGGCGTTGCATGGATGGTCGTGTTAGCAACCCTTAACACAGCTGCCCAATTCGCTGTTGCTTCATGGGTGCGTGCCAGAGCACTTGCAATTTATCTCGTGGCATTTTTTGGTGGTTTGTCACTCGGCAGTATATTATGGGGAGCAGTTGCCACTCATCTGTCTCTTGCTACTACCTTGTTAATAGCAGGAATTGGTATGATTTGCAGCAATATTTTATCCCGTTTTTTTACCTTAGAAAAAAGCCTAAAGCTTGACCATACGCCTACAGGACATATGCCTGCACCCAAGGTTGTCGGCCCAATTGAGAGCGATCAAGGACCCGTCATGATAACGGTTGAATATGAAGTTAGCCCTTCTCAGCAAAAAGATTTTGTGGAGGTTATGCAAAATGCGCGCCGTATTCGGCTACGCGAGGGAGCATTTTTTTGGAATTTATTTAACAATATTGATGATCCTAACTGCTTCATTGAATGTTATATAGTGGAATCATGGTTAGAGCATTTGCGCCAACACGAACGAATTTCGGTTTCAGATCGTAAGGTACAAGATCGTGCTGACTCATTTCATCGAGGCAGCAAGCCACCCCTTATTTCGCATTTTGTAGCGTATAATTATTCAAGAAATGAAAAAACAACCCCGGAAGAGCCTTTAAATTGTCCTTATTAAGTTTTTTTCAAAATATCTTCTTCCATTACCACAGCTAACATCCGATACCCCCCCTCTGGCAACGATGCAACTTCTACAATGACACCCGTTTCTTGCCATCTTTCACCTGGCATGGGACGTGGTTTAGTTAAAGTTTGCACCTGAGATAATCGTCTTTTTGTTCTTCCCAAATGTTCAGCGCGCACAACAATTTCCTGCCCCAAATAACAACCTTTGGTAAAACTTACGGCTTGCCATTTTGGATAATCGAGCATATGGGGCGTGAATAATTCACAAGTTTCAGGATAAATTGTTAAAATGCCGGCATTAATATCCAATAATCGCCAAACATCAGTACCGACTAATTTTAAATGCGGCACTAATTGCCGCCAGATTGCAATTGCTGTATTAATTTCTGCAAAAAAAATAATCCGTGGTGCAATACCAGGAATACTTAATATTGTACACTGC
>JBAUEV010000289.1:0-1554 GCA_049678805.1 Gammaproteobacteria bacterium | reverse complement strand
CTAATGGTAAAAAATTATTTTAGTTACAGCAATAAAAAACCACAGGGTGCGTATATTCAACCTTTAACGCAAAAAACGCCAAAATGATTATTTCAGAAAGAGGGTTTATAAGCCGTAAAATAGTGGGGCTCATTTTTTCTGTGATGTAAAATGAAAGCGATGACGATTTTAAAAAAAATCGATATTATTGTGCCTGATTGGATAAGGCACAAATCTCTTTCCCTAACCGTTGATGCAGCTTGACGTTAGAATAGTTGCTTATTCATTTATCGATTCTCTAAACTCATGTGCTAATAATCCGGTTAGGCTGGCGACTGTTTCAGGTTCAAAGCCTTGCTCGATGAGTCTATGGGCTAGTGCTTGTCTTTCGATAAACCGGCCTTTCTCAAAACCAATAGCTTCTCCTTCAGTTCTTCCTTCGGCTTTTCCCTCGGCTCTCCCTTCAGCTTCTCCTGCGGCTCGTCCTTCAATTATCATACGTTGTAGATGTTCAGCTAAAGTGGTCATTACTTCTTCTCCTGATTTAGATAATAGATCTTGTTGAATCGTTTTAATAAGTTCCTGCGACTGGCGGATGTCCACAGCAGCATTAAACAAATAGATCAAAGTTCCTTCTACTAATCTTAATCCACCTTGTTGTGCAACACGATGTAGAGCTTCAATGAGCATCTTAAAGCCTGTGTGGATATCCTTGTCATAAATATGTTTCATGGTTAATTCTAACACACTTAACCAGGTACGCTGTCGTAATTCCTCATCAGGAATTCGGCCTACATCTACTAATTGAAAAGGCCGGAATAAAATGGTTTTCATCAATTGCAAGGGGTCGTTAAATAAGTCCAAAATATCGGTTGAATAGGTGTAAGGTTTTTCCCCGTTATAAAAAATAATCGGAAAAATAACAGGTAATTTTTTACTCCGAGTAGAATCACGATGCTGTTCCATTAAAAGTACGATGGCTTTTAATAGATAAAGAGGTAACCAATAATCTGGCTTGCTTTTGTGTTCAGCTAATAAGTAGATATAGCCGGGTTGTTCAGCGAAATCCACTGAAAACAAAGCATCGCTGATTTGGGTATTTAGTTTTTCGTCCATAAAGCTTTCTTTTAACATTTTTAAAGTATCAAAATTGATGACTTGTTGAATGGCAGGTGGTAAATGCTGCTCAAAAAATTCTTTTGCCACTTCTTTTTGAGCCATGGCGAAACGAAAGAAACGGTCATGAGGAGAAACAATCCGGTAATTCATTATAATTAGTCCTGTATTAGTTTAGTGATTGAACTCACGTTAAATAAAGAAGCAAGACAAAACAATACAGGATGTCGTGACTTGGTTTGTAGCAGTCAGCTGGCAAAGTGAGTTTTTTAAAATTGTCAAGATATGGATAACTTCCCCTTAACGCGATAGAATCCTCGATCTTAATAGGATTGTGTTGTTTGTCTTTGTGTTTTACGTTGGATGAGAATTAAACTGTGGACCTTCCTCTTTGGCAAAAATGCCTTGATTATCTTCAAGGCGAACTTTTGCGGCAAGATTTCATCACCTGGATTCGAC
>JBAUEV010000288.1:0-1844 GCA_049678805.1 Gammaproteobacteria bacterium | reverse complement strand
CGCGTCTCGAAGGGCCTGATAACTAGTCGCACTTAACAACATAAGCCATGCGCAAGTTACAGGCAAAACGTGGAAGTTTCGGATGAGGAAAATGTGTTATGTATTTCACCAATATTACTGACATGCTACATATGGGTGGTTATGCCACATACGTTTGGCCAGCCTACGGAATTGTATTAGCTGTATTGGTAGCTAACATTCTGATTCCTTTACAACGCCGACACCGTTTGCAGAAAAATGATGAAAGTGAAACGTAGCAAACGACTCGCGTTGATTGTATTTATTCTGCTGGGAGTTAGCAGCGCCGCTGGTTTGGCACTTTACGCGCTTAATCGTAATATCAATTTATACTACACGCCTAGTCAAGTAATACAAACGCAACTGTTATCCAATCAAACAGTACGTATTGGCGGTTTAGTCGAAAAAGGTAGCGTGCATTTTGCGCCCAAAGGGCTAGGAGTACGCTTTGTATTAACGGATGGCAAAAAAAATATAGTGGTAATTTATAATGATTTATTACCCACCTTGTTTCGCGAAGGGCAAGGTGTAGTCGTGCAAGGAAAATTAAATAACCAAGGTGTTTTCTTAGCGGATCAAGTATTAGCGAAACATGATGAGAATTATCGCCCACCTGGAATACGCAAATAATTTTATGTAATGGATATATAAATCAGCTTTCCGACAGCACTGCTTTTATGAGTGGATCTAAAATAACGTAATAATTTTTTTCGTTTTTAAACAAAAAGTCACGTTTTTCAAGGAAATCTAATGCTTGGGCGATCGTCTGCACCTCTCACGCTAAGCTTTTTACTCGCAGCACAAGTTTTCCACAATGGCGGTTGGGCTTGAAGCGGAAATGGGGATGCTCTTTAGGAATACAGTTACTTGTTTTTTAAGTATCCTCGCTATAATATATAAGTATTGATAATTTTATATAAATATTATATATTACTCATGAAAGATATCGTATATTATGCTTCCGCTCAAAAGGATATTGCTGCCTTTTCGACAAGAGCCAGACAGTGTATTGCAAGATTACTAGAAATGTTAGCGGAAGGACTTGATTTACAGCCGAGTGATTTTAAATACATGCCAACAGTTGGCGCAGGAATTTATGAACTTAGAGTTAGAACAGATAAACAGTATCGAGTATTTTATGTGGCTAAACTTCCCAAGGCTATTTATGTGTTACATGCTTTTATCAAAAAAACACAACAGACTTCCCAAAAAGATATTGATAAGGGCAGAGAGCGTTATAAAACATTGTTGCACTGTCGTGAAGGGAAAGGGTTATGAGTAGCGGTCAGTTCATAAAAAGTTCTGGTAATGTATTTAAAGATGTGGGTTTTGACAAAATTGAAGCTAGAAACCTTAAGTTTCGCTCTCATCTTATGACGATGCTGATGCAATATATTCAGTATGAAGGCTTAACTCAAAAGGAAGCTGCACAACGTTTAAAAGTATCACAACCCCGCATTAGCAATTTAGTGCATGGGAGAATTGATTTATTCAGCGTTGGTATGTTACTTGATATGATTGAACGTTCGGGCTTTCCCATTTATAAAAAGATAGAAGCAGGTGTTAGTCAATTTTTTAGGAAATATCATAGTCACTATCGCGTTATAAAACATTCAAGAGTGAATCCCCCTACATAAAACAGCCAGTTTAGAGTTGAGGCTATAGATCAATGCTGCTATTGGCGAAACATGACGAAAATTATCGCCCGCCGGGTTTACCTGCGACGTCGGCTCGTTCATAAATTATGATGAGGAAGAGCAAACATATGGCACTGGGTTTAAGCATTATAAAGACGCTGTCATCCTGAGCGCAGCGAAGGATCTTCT
>JBAUEV010000287.1:0-8771 GCA_049678805.1 Gammaproteobacteria bacterium | reverse complement strand
GCGTTAACGCGAGTAGCTCCTTTTTTGCTTGCTCTGGTATTGCCAGCTCTTGTATAAATGCTTGTAAGGTTTTGGCATTAACCGTCATCGTCCCGCGCGTTAATTTTTTTAGAGTTTCATAAGGTTTGGGCAAACCATAGCGGCGCATAACAGTTTGTACAGCTTCAGCAAGTACTTCCCAATTTTGTTGTAAATCTTTTTCTAAAGAAGCTGGGTTGAGATTAACCTTATTTAGCCCTTTTAACAATGCACGATAGGCAATAAAGCTATGACTAATGCCCACTCCCAAATTGCGCAATACGGTTGAATCAGTCAAATCACGTTGCCAGCGCGAAATAGGCAATTTTTCTGCTAGATATCCTAGAATAGCATTGGCATAGCCTAAATTACCTTCAGCGTTTTCAAAGTCAATGGGATTAATTTTATGGGGCATTACCGAGGAACCTACTTCATGGGCAACCAGTTTTTGCGTGAAGTATCCTAGCGAGATATAACCCCACATATCACGAGCTAAATCAATCAAAATAGTATTCAATCGAAGAAGAATGTGAAATAGTTCAGCTAAATTATCGTGAGGTTCAATTTGTGTGGTTAAAGGATTCCACTGTAATCCAAAATTTTCTACAAATTGCTGTGATAAAGTCACCCAATTGACTTCGGGGTATGCAATTTTATGGGCATTATAATTTCCTACAGCGCCGTTAAACTTGCCTAATATTGGTAAATTTACCAATTGTTGGGTTTGACGATGAAGACGTGCCACAAAATTGGCTAGTTCTTTACCTATTGTGGTAGGGGTTGCAGGCTGGCCATGGGTACGTGCCAACATCGCTTGTTCGGCATGCGTTTCTGCCAACTGAATCAAAATATTTATCAGCGCTTGTATTACGGGTAACAGATGCTGGTCACGGGTAGTTTTTAGTATGAGCGCGTAAGATAAATTGTTAATGTCCTCTGAAGTGCAAGCAAAGTGAATGAACTCGCTGGCTTTAGCCAAATTTGGATAAGATGAAATCTTTTCTTTTAAGAAATACTCTATAGCTTTTACATCATGGTTGGTTTTGCGTTCGATGGCTTTGATGCGTCGGGCATCAGATTCAGTGAAATCATCAAAAAACTCTGCCAACAACTTGTGCTCTGAGGTGCTAAAAGGCTTCACTTCAGTAATTTGCGGGTGCTTAGCAAGTGCTTCTAGCCACCTTATTTCCACTAACACCCGATGGCGCATTAGGCCGTATTCACTTAATAAAGGGCGTAATTCAGCTACTTGTTCCTGATAGCGGCCATCAATAGGCGAAATAGCTGTTAATGGTGATAATTTCATACTCTCTCTATATCCCTTTACCCATGGAGCTGGCAGTGGACAGCCCCTATTACATTTTTCTGATAATACACCAGTTGAGTCTTGTACTGTAGTGGTGTAGGATGCAGAACTTATGAAGTTCATTGATTTAAAAACGCAGTACCAAGAATTACAAGCCACCATTGACCAGCGGATTCGCCAAGTTATAGAGCATGGCCGGTTTATCTTAGGGCCAGAAGTTAAGGAACTTGAAGAACGCCTTGCACAACAGGTGGGTGTTAAACATTGTATAGCCGTTGCTAATGGCACCGATGCGCTACTTATCGCTTTGATGGCATTAGGTATTGGCCCTGGTGATGAGGTAATTACCTCGCCTTTTAGCTTCATTGCTACTGCCGAAATGGTAGTGCTATTGGGCGCAAAACCCGTTTTTGTTGATATTGAGCCGTATACTTACAATTTAGACCCTAATCTAATCGCCGCAGCCATTACCCCACGTACTAAAGCAATTTTACCCGTTAATTTATATGGCCAATGCGCCGATTTTGACGCTATTAATGCCATTGCGCATCGCCACGGCTTGCCAGTCATTGAAGATGCTGCACAGAGTATAGGGGCTACTTACAAAGGTCGCCAATCAGGTAGTTTAAGTACTATGGGATGCACCAGCTTCTTCCCTTCTAAGCCGTTAGGTTGCTATGGTGATGGTGGGGCTTGTTTTACCAATGACGATCAACTCGCTAAGCGTTTGCACCAGATTTATAATCATGGACAGGAAGGCCGCTATAACCATGTTATTCTTGGTATCAATAGCCGTTTGGCTACCTTGCAAGCAGCTATCCTCCTAGCCAAACTGGACGTTTTTCCTGAAGAGCTTCAACGTCGGCAAGAGGTTGCCAAGCTTTATCAAAGGCAACTTTCACCCTCTATTGAGGCACCTTATATCGAACCCCATAACACTAGCGTTTATGCTCAATATACAGTACGTGTACCCAACCGTGATTGGGTGAAACAACAATTACAACAGCAAGGGATTCCTACTGCTATACATTACCCAGTCCCCTTGCATAAACAACCTGTATTTTCCAATTTCCTAGCCAATCAATCGTTTCCAATAGCAGAGCGAGCTTCTGCTGAAGTACTTAGTTTACCTTTTCACCCTTACTTAAAGCTAAGTGATGTACAACTTATCTCCAAGACCATTCTGCAAGCTATACCTCATCGAGAAAGGAGTGGCAAACTAGCCACGGCTTAGCAATGGAAGGCCTGAAGCATGAATGACGATAAAGCGACCCTAGCCCTACAAATGAACATCAGACCTGCTTTTGAACGTAAGTGGGTAGCCTGGTTGCTTTGTCTAATGGATTTCAGTGGGGCTTTGACGATTGGGCTACTTGTTCCCAGGTTATTACCCTCCCTTCCTGAATATGGTTATGTTGTTGGCTTATGGTTGTTCGCATTTACCTTTATTTGGTTAGTTACTTGTGATATTGATAACAATTTTCGTCTTAGCGCTTATACCACCTATACCCGCGTTTGCAAAATTGCTATTTGGAGTGCGGTGGGTTATTTATTATTTTTTGTTATCACCCGTTTTTTTTATTCATTGACTTATTTGTTTTGGGTTACAGCTTTGTGGTTAATATGGGGAACGGGGATTCGTTGGACTTTGCGCCGAGTATTGCCGGCCACCAAAGGGCTGGCTTTTGAAGCACTACCTGCTTCTTTAGCAGCCAGTAATCGAATGCAATGGACGACAGCTCAAGAAGCAACTACTTACAACGTTACTGCCTTTGATTTCCTGCTAATCAATTACGATAAACCGTACAATCACTCTATCCAAATGATGTTGCTACAAGCATTAACAGCGAGTATTCCAATTCTTTCGATTTCTCAAATGATTGAGCATTTGACCGGTAAAGTCTCCACTGAATCACTGCATGACTTTTGGACAAAGACGGCATTCCAAGTTAATTTATTCTACTTGCGCTGTAAACGTTTGCTGGATCTAGTCGTCACATTAGCCTTAGCGCCTATTTTAATTTTGCTTGGTGTAATAGTAGCAATTTTCATTTGGGTATTGATGGGCAGACCTATCCTATTTTGGCAAGAACGCATAGGACGTGATAGCAAGCCTTTTAAGATGGTGAAGTTTCGTACCATGATCCATAATGCCGATACCTTAGGAGCCACCTATACGCTACATGATGATGAACGAGTTACGCGTTTGGGGGCAATTTTGCGTAGACTGCACCTCGATGAGTTGCCACAGTTTTACAATGTTTTAAAAGGTGACATGAGCTTAATTGGCCCACGTCCTGAAGAAACTACTTTGGTTGAGAGTTTCACCAAGAATATTCCGTTGTATCAAATTCGTCATTGGCTAAAACCGGGAATTACCGGTTGGGCACAAGTGATGCATGGCTATGCTACCGGTGAGCAAGGCATGTTAGAAAAACTTCAGTATGATATGTTTTACCTTAAAAATATTTCCTTATGGATTGATTTAATTATTATTTATAGGACAATGATTATAATTTTGACTGGTTTTGGTACACGTTAAAGATGAAAATTACAGTATTTGGTGCAGGTTATGTAGGCTTAGTGACTGGGGCTTGCTTGGCAGAGCTAGGCAACCATGTCATGATTGTGGAAATAAATCAGGAAAAACTTGCTATATTACAAAAGGGTATTTCACCTATTTATGAACCTGGTTTAACTCATTTATTGCAAACCAACCAACAGGCAGGCCGCCTCATTTTTACTAATCATGCAAGGGAGGGGGTTCAGCATGGCGAATATTTGTTTATTGCCGTGGGCACTCCTTCTGATCCTCAAGGAGCAGCAGACTTACAGTATGTTTTTTCTGTTGCTAAAACAATAGGTCAACATCTTAACCAGCCTGCTATTGTAGTTAGCAAATCAACTGTACCCGTAGGAACGGCTGAGCAGATTAGGGATATTATTCAACAAGAACTGCAACAAAGAAAAATCAATTTTAATTTTGCGGTAGTGTCTAATCCCGAGTTTTTAAAAGAAGGCTCGGCTGTTACTGATTTTAATCACCCTGACCGAATTATTATTGGTGCTGACGATGAACATGCCTTGCAACGCATGCGTAAACTTTATGCCCCGCTTTTAAAAAGCGAACAACAATTTGTTGCTATGGGTATTCGTTCAGCGGAATTAGCCAAATATGTAAGCAACACTTTTCTTGCAACTAAAATTAGTTTTATGAATGAAATAAGCCATTTAGCTGAAGCAATAGGTGCCGATATTGAAGATGTGCGACGCGGGATTGGCAGTGATATTAGAATTGGACCTCATTTTCTATCGGCTGGTTGCGGTTATGGTGGTTCATGCTTTCCTAAAGATATTCTTGCTTTGCATAAAATGGCCAAAGAACAACAATGCGAGTTATCGATACTTGCTGCTGCTGAGCAAGTAAATCTTCGTCAAAAACAAATTTTGCATCAAAAAATCGCTCATTATTTTAATCATAATTTATCTGATAAAGTTATCGCAGTATGGGGTTTATCATTTAAACCTAATACGGATGATATGCGAGAAGCTTCTAGTCGGATACTGATAGAAGCATTGTGGCAAAGTGGTGCACAGGTGCAAGCCTATGACCCGGCTGCTGTAGAGGAAGCGCAGCGCATTTACGGACAACGTTCTGATTTAAAATTGTTCCAAAATGCGAATGAAGCTTTGCAAGGTGCTGATGTTTTAGCCATTGTTACTGAATGGGAAGAGTTTCGACAACCTGATTTTCAGTTAATTAAGCAAATGTTACGCCATCCTGTCATTTTTGATGGCCGCAATTTGTATGAGCCGAATCACGTAGCAGAACAAGGCATTCAATATTTTGCTATTGGGCGAAAAACAACTGCTTTAGTTGTTGAATGAGTTAAAGCTAAGATAATTATTAAAAGAAGCGAAAATATATCCTTTCCCAGCGAGAGGAAGAATAAACTATACCCTCCCCCTTCAAGGGGGAGGGCTAGGGTGGGGTTGATTAAAAGCCAACACACATTGGAACAGTGTTAGAAGCTCCTTGATGAGAGCACCCCCACCTTAATCCTTCCCCTTGCAGGGGGAGGAAATGGTTTTGATAGGAGAAAAATATGGAAATCAAAGAACAAGTTGCAATTGTAACTGGTGGTGCTTCAGGTATGGGAGCCGAAACCGCTAAACAGCTCATTCAAGCGGGTGCCAAAGTAGCCTTACTTGATAACAATGCCGTTGCTGTAAAACAAGCAGCCCAAACAATGGGTGCCCTACCCGTCCCATGCGACGTGGCAGATCCAAAAAATGCAGAAGCTGCATTTGAAAAAATTAACGCAACTCTAGGCAAAGCAAGAATTTGTATCAACTGTGCTGGAATCGTAGCAGCAAAACGTATTGTTGGTCAGCAAGGTGCAATGCCATTAGCAGACTTCCAACAAGTGATTCAAGTCAATTTAATCGGCACTTTTAACATCTTACGCTTAGCAGCGGCTACCATGAGCCAATTACCGCTCCTAGATCAGGAAACAGGTGAACGGGGTATCATCATTAATACCGCTTCTATCGCAGCTTTTGAAGGACAAATTGGCCAAGCGGCTTATAGCGCTTCTAAAGGAGGTGTAGTTGCCTTAACCTTGCCTGCTGCAAGAGAGCTAGCTAAATTTGGCATACGAGTAATGGCTATAGCACCAGGCTTAGTTTCAACCCCGATGCTAGAAAGCTTGCCCGACAAGGTGCGCAACGATCTTATTGCTGCTATTCCTTTCCCGAGACGCTTTGGTCTGCCAAGCGAGTATGCCAAATTAGTGTTGCATATTATCAATAATCCCCTGCTCAACGGTGAAGTTATCCGCCTTGACGGAGCATTACGCATGCCGGCTTAAAATTCAGGAATTTCTACTTATTCTAAGAGGGAATGCTATATCGGTTTGGGATGGGCGTTGATAGCGACTTGACTAAAGCCAATGAGTATTTTGAAAAATCTAAAAGTTATGGTGGATCAGATTTAATCTTGGAGCAGGCCAGTCTTACTACAGCTGAGCAATGGGGCACACTGGGTGATTATTATTATTATGCTCGAAACGCTCAAAAGCAAAATTATGTTAACGCGTTGTATTGTTACTATATGGCGTGGGCATTCGATTCAAATTATTTACATGCTTTTTATATGATTGGTTGGCAATATCAACATGGACAAGGCGTAGATAAAAACTTGGTTGAAGCGAGATGGTTTTATGAAAAAGCGACTAAAGAAGTTCGCTCCTCGCAATGACGAAAAAAACTGGATACCGCGCATAAAGCGCGGTATGTAGGCGGAGGGGTGCTCCAGCACCTTCGTCATTGCGACCCCGAGCGCCAGCGAAGGGGGAAGCAATCCAGGTTTCAAAGTTTGCTTCTGGATTGCCGCGTCGCTAACGCTCCTCGCAATGACGGAAATGCCAAATCCCGCCAGTCAAGCCGCGGGACGACAAATTTTAACTTAACGAAGTAGTACTAGTTAAGGTTCATATCCATAAGATGAGTGACAATGATCCTTGGCATTAAGCTCATTTGCTAAATCATTTAAAATGTCTAAATGTTGTATTAGTTCAGTAGTAACATTAAAAATTTCCACAGGCAAAACAGGCTCTACCCGATAGTCAAAATCACTAGGATGATATTCAGCATCAAATTCATGCCGCTCTTTATTTCGAATATCATGACATTTCTTTAACACCTTTAAGATAGGTGTAGGCCAGTCATCGAATGCGACGTTATTATCCAGTAGTTGTTTATGGCATTCACCTACAATCATGATAACGAATGTGGCTGCCTTGACTCCCAAAGGGTCCATACTGAAATGCGTTAAATCATTAAATTTTCCAATGGTAGTTTGCAATTGAGGAAGCTTTTCAACTGTTTTTTGAAATAGAAAGATGGCATCGTCAAGACTTGGTTTGATAAATAATTCCTTCTTGAGTCTCTTATAAACCTCATTTTGACTGATACTGATAAGAAAATCTTTATCTTGTGGTAAATGTGCGGCAAATAACTTTGCCAAATTCATTACATCTTCATTTGTAACTTTGTGAAATAGATGAATCAAAATATTAGCAAGTGTTCGTCCGTCTTTATCATTGGCAGTAAAAGGCTTAGTGGCTATATTCGCATCTGTATAGATAGCGAGTGCTTCATTCAAACGCAACAAATGATAATGAAGTGCATGATAATAGATAAATTCATGCGCACAAGGTTCCTTTTCCTTTAAGCAATCATTAATTGCCGTTAAAGAATAAGCAATAATACGCTCCACACCATAACTTTGGGAATTAGGCAAGGAACTGATAACATTTTTATTTGATTGCTTCTTTTTAATAACGTTAGGCGAATCATTTTTAGTTTTAGGCGATAACAAAGTTCCCCCTTCACGACAGTCTGCTGTAGGTGGTGTATCAAAAAATCCAATACCTCGAGTCACGACTGCCTGCTTAGACTTAGATGAACTTCCTGGACCTTCAACAACAACCTGCTTATAACTAGATGAACTTTCTTTGGACAACGGTAACAATGGTATCTTCGGCGGTGCAGCGGCTTCAGCGGGTACCTTTTTTTTACCTTTATCCTCCCTTGCAACAATGACTGGTCTAATTTTAGACTGATCTTTTTGTTTTTCTTTTTGCCGATCAGCAGCTGCTTTCAGTCTAGGTTGAATATATAGCTTAAAAGTTTGTGCATTTAATTTACGTATCTCATCAATTTCCTTGTTATTCGCAGTCTGTTCATTCTTGTGAGCTTGTTCTTGACTGGTTAAAGAATCTGATATATTGCTTTCTACTGGCGCTTTTTCTGAAACAGAAACAGGATTGATGATCGGAAGCTGATTGGACAGATGTCTATTTTGAACTTCTTTAAAAATTTTTTGTAATTTATTAGGATCAATCCTTCGCCAATCAGACAATGTTAATATCATTCCATCCCATTCGAACTCCATCTCCATAATCTTCGCCATTTTTTTCAAAAACTGCTTAATGCTTTTATCTTTAACTAAAAGCGTTAACCGATTGTTAGGTTGAATTTCCCATGATTGGGTACTGAGAGCACTAAGATCCAATTGTTGAATTTGTGAGAGTTGGTGTTGATGAAAATCTTCTAATAATTTTGCAATATAATTTAATTTCCTTTCTCTAGCTATATCACACAATAATTTCCCTGCATGTTTCATACCTCTTGGGATTACTTGGAAGTCTTGGGCACCCCTTTCCAGCAATAACTTCACTGTAATATTCTGCTCCAAACCCACTGCCAACATAAGTGGAGTAAGACCTTCATTAGGACCTTCTAGTGCCCCTTGATTATGATTAGCGCCATGATTTAACAATAACTCAGTAATTTCATTATTATTCCCCAGTGCCTGAAGGAGGGGAGTATACCCTTCGTTTTTTCCTTTCTCCCTTATTGGCTGTTCACAATTGAGCATATA
>JBAUEV010000286.1:0-6794 GCA_049678805.1 Gammaproteobacteria bacterium | reverse complement strand
CACATATACACTGTAATTGTCGTTTAAGGTGTTGTTTTTCATCAGCACTTAGTTTTTTATTTTTGTCTATAAATATATTAATGAAGTTAAATTCAGCCTCCGTCATAAAGCTTCGTAGGGTTTCTCTATCAATGCGCTGCAGCAAATAATGAATGATGAGCGCATCTTGCTTATACGCAACCATATCCAATGAAGTAAGATCTGCGAAATCTTTATCGCTTACAGTATTATCAATAGTCGTTTGGCTCATTTTATTGATTAATGCTAGGAACCTGATTGATTGCTGAGGTTCCAAAGTAGCATGAAACAAAAGCTTGACATCTTCTATATCTAAATTTCCTTTCAAACTAATAGCTTTACTGTAATCAGCTATGGTCTTTTCGTAGAATTTGAGTTTACTATTGATAGAACCGCGGTTTGTGTAAGCCTCAGCATCATTTGGATTTAAATGAATAGCCTCATTGCAATCATTAATTGCTTTTTCGTGGCAGTTGTATTGGTAATGAATATAGCCACGGTTTTTATAAGCATTTGCATCCATTGGATTTGAGTGAATGATTTTATCACACTTAGCAATATCATTTTGGTAAGAATTGAAATTTTCCTGAGTTCTGGAGCAAATAGCAAGAATTTCGTTATTCTTAGGGTCTAATTTCCAGGCTGTCTGATAATCAACAATCGCCGCTTGATAAAGACCAAGTTCGCAATTAGCATTGCCACGGCTACAGTAGGCGTCAGGACTGTTTGGGTTTATTTTAAGGGCTTGATTACAATCAACAATTGCCTCTTTATAGAAGCCATAGATATATTTGACATGGGCACGCTTGATATAGGCTTGGTAATGAATTGGGTTTAATTCAATGATTTTATTGTAATCACTCATCGCTTCTTCAGGATATTGGTATAAGTATTTGTGAAGGTTGATATTTTTTTCAGAGCCGGAACCAATTTCATAAAGCTGCACTATGTAGTGGGAATATCCGAGTTTAATATCACCACGATTTTCATAAGCATCAACATTTTTTGGATTTAAAGCAATGGCTTCAGTACAAGCAGCAAGCTCCGCTTCGATAATATCGTCTTCAGGAGCAAAAGACTTTTCTTCTGTATTTTCTTCATTCAGGTTTGGATTTGAGGATTTTAACATTTTTATTATGGGTCGTTAGTTTAGTTAAAGTTCAAACATTAATCATATTATGGTAGAAGTTTCTTGTAAAGCACAAATACATAACCTTCAACAGGTTGTTTTTTTGGCGGCGTAATAAAGCATTTACACAGTTCCGAATTTCAAAGTTGCCCGCTTTGCTGGAAGAGAGTTGATAATTTTTGTATTATAATAATCTTTATCTTACAAAAAAATCCGCGCAAGAAATTTTTCAAGTTTAGAATATTCCCTAGCATTACTGGGTTTTTTAAACACAGAGATAGGTAAATGAAATTTGTGATCCGTTTTTTGATCTACATAATCAATTGCTAAGGCCTTCATACTCATAACTCACCTCGCCTTAATTTAGCCTGGTTATAGGGTTTGCTGTACTCAGCATGAGTCCATATTGTTCTAATATAGCAGTGTTGAGTATTATAATGAATTGCTGTAATTAAGCGGTAGCACCCGCCGCCATTGCATAAATATTTAAAACCCACTCAATCGTAGACAACTGTGCGTTAAAGTCCCTGGCAATAGTGGCTAATGCTATGTCCCCTGCTGAAACATCAATATTTTGCAGAAACATCATCGCTGATAAAGCGATCATTGCAATTATCTGTCGGGAACGATTTGAATTCTGTTGTGTAGTATTTAGCACGGGGCATATCCTCTGTCAGCAACAATATTTTATCATACTGAGCGAAGTGAAGAATCTCCTTTTTTAAAATATGAGATTCTTCATTATTTTTACGACAATAACGCCATGATTACAAACTCCTACCCCGTTTTGTAGCTACTTTTCTCAGCCCTGCGCTGTAAGTCAAGTAACAATATCCTGTATTGTCTTCTCTTGCTGCTGTGTTTAAGTTTTACTTATTACTTAATCTAACACAGGGCTATAACCATAATGAATCACCCCATCGCCTCCCCTCATGACCACTTCTTTCGCTTAGCTATGGCACAAGAAAAAGTTGCAAAAGAATTTTTTGAACACCATTTGCCGCCCGCTATCCGACAAGCCATTAATCTTGATACCTTGAAAATGTTTAAAGAGAGTTTTATTGATGAAAAACTAAAAGAGCAAATTAGTGATGCCTTGTTTTCAGTGGACTTCGTCAAGCAGTCAGGCTATATCTACTTATTGACCGAACATAAAAGCCAATCCGAATATTGGTTACCTCTTTATTTACTAAAAGCAATGGTGCTTTTGATGGAACAACATCGCGACTCTACCCGTGCTAAGCATTTACCGATTATCTTTCCGATTATTTTTTATAATGGAGAAAAACCTTATACTTGCTCAACGGACATTTTAGATTTATTTGATGACCCACTGAGCTTGATGAAAGACATTTTATTCCGTCCTTTTCACTTAGTGGATGTGGGACGTATTCCTGATGAGGAGCTTCGGCAACGTACCTGGTTAAGTGTGTTAGAATTAACTATGAAACATGTTCACGACGCCGATATTCTCTTAGAGTTAGAGATACTGGTCGAAGCTCTGCGTAATGTTGAACAACAGGGTGGGTTAAGATTTGTAGAAGGAGCTTTAACCTATTTATTTAACACAGCAGTCAGCAGTAATCCGCAGGAATTTATTAAAATAGTTCAACAGAGGTTATCACCAAAAATAGGAAAGCAAGTTATGGCCACTATAGCACAACATGTGAGAGCAGAAGGCAAAGCAGAAGGCAAAGCAGAAGGTAAAGCAGAGGGTAAAGCAGAGGGTAAAGCAGAGGGTAAAGCAGAAGGTAAAGCAGAGGGTAAAGCAGAGGGTGAAGCCATTGGTTTTGAAAAAGGCCGGTTTATTGAAAGACAAGCTATGGCTCATAAGCTTATTGAGCAAGGTATTGAAATTGACTTGGTAATCAGCTTAACTGGATTATCGATTCACGAATTAGAGCAAGTAAGTTAGATGAAACAACAGAACTAGTGATTAAGTGCTTTGAATAGCACAAATACATAACCTTCAACAGGTTGTTTTTTTTGGCGGCGTAATTGGGCATTTGACGCATGGCGGATTTCAAAATGCCCCGCTTGTTGACTGAGAGTTTCAATATAACGTTGGCTATGAGCATAACGCGCCGATTTTTGCAAAATATAAGGATATTCTTCGGTTTTTTCTACGGTAAATGCAAACCAGCCACCGGGTTTGAGTGCTGCATAACTTAACTTAAAAATTTCAGTTAGATCGCCGATGTAAGTGAACACATCGGCTGCAAGAATTAAATCAAGTTGTGAAAATTTGGGTAACAATTGCTGCAAATTACCTTGCAATAATTCATCATACAGATTTTTTTCTCGAGCGACATCTAACATTTTTTCGGAAATATCAATACCTATAAGCCGCTCTGCTAAGGGGCGAAATTTATCGCCCGCTAATCCCGTACCGCAACCTAAATCAAGAATTATCCAACTATTTTGGGTAACATGAGTTTCTTGAGTGACGGCATCGTACAACAATTGAGGCACTCGGTAATCCAAGTGAGTTAATAAATGCTGTTCGAAATGCGGCGCATAATGGTCAAATAAATGTTGTAAATATTCAGTGGGTGCAGCTTTAGGCGCTGACTGTTGTTCTAGGGCAGCCAGTAAATAAAGGATTTCGGCATTATCGGGTTGTAAGGCTAATGCCTCACGATAATATTGCGCTGCTTGAGAGTAATCGCCTTTTTTTAAATGAGTTGCGGCCAAGTTTTGCAACGTGACAAAATCATGAGGTTTTAAACGCAGGGCTTCTGCAAAATACTGGATGGCATCATTGTGGCGATCAATGTCCATAAAAAGCACACCCACATTTAAATAATTTTCGGCATTGGGTTGCAATTGCAGTAATTGCAAACGGTATTTTAAAGCATCATTGGGTTGTTTAAGTTGCAAATAAGCAGTGCCTAGATTATGTAATGCCTCGATGTGATTAGGTTGTAATTTTAGTGTTTCTTGCCAATGCTCAATTGCTTCGTTGACGCAATTTTGATGGAATAGTGCAGTGCCCAGTTGGTAATGAGTTTCTGCATGATGAGGTTCAAGTTTTAGACGTTTTTGATAATAGTCAATTGCTTCGGCTACTTTGTTTTGCTGTTGTAAAATTTGTGCTAAGTGTCCTAATGCTTCGGGATGATCGGGTTGTAATTGTAGAGTTTTTTCTAAGTGGGGTACAGCATCTTGCCAATGTTGTTGTTTGATAAGCAGTGATCCTAAATTGTAATGGGCGTCGGCATAATCGTCTTTTAAACCTAGCGCTTGTTCATAATGTTGTTGTGCATGGATTTGATCCCCTTGTTGTTGATAAACGACGCCTAAATTGTTATGGGCAATGGCATATTCAGGATAGAGCTGTAGGGCTTTTTCATAGCTATGCTGTGCTTCTGACCATTTTTTTAGTTTCTGGTAAACATTACCTAAGTTGTTATAAGCAGTAGGCTGGTTGGGGTCGAGAGTAATGGATTGTTGTAGATATTGCAGTGCGGTCTGCAATTCTCCTTGTTGGGCGTGCAAAATCCCAAGTAAATGCAATACATCTGCGCGTTCGGGTTCTTCAGCAAGAATTTCTTCATAGCATTTTTGTGCTTCTTCTAGTTGACCTGCTTGGTGATATCGGAGCGCTAATTGTAGGGAGTTTTTCATCTTGCTTAACCTAAATCTGCATTCCTGGATCAGATGAAAGAGGTTGATGTGTTAAGTGTAGTTGGGGTTTTTTGATGGTTGATAATTGCCCATGAACAACTTTTGGTTTTGCGACAGAGGGAGGGGGTGCAAGTGTGGGCTTTGCTTTCGTTTTCATTTGTTGTGCGATATTTTGACTCAATTGGTAAGTGACCATCGCATAGTTTATGCTGCCGTTATAACGGATAATTGAATAGAAATTAGCAAAAGTTAGCCAATATTCAGATGATTTTTTTCCTTGTAATTGAATCAGTGCTGCTTTTTTTTGTTGGTTGTAACGACCCGTTGGATGAACCCCACTGCGAGCAAATTCTGCTAGAGTCATTTGTGGTTTGCCAAATTTATGTACTAAATTTACTGCACTCGGTTTTTTAATGTGCGCCCGAGTGTCTACGGGTTGCCCTGGTTGCCAGCCATTATTTTTGAAATAATTAGCGACGCTTAAAATAGCATCGTTTGGGTTATTGATGAGATCAATGTGAGGGCTGTTGTTCATACTGACGGCAAATGTGCGATAACTGCTGGGCATAAATTGGGGTAAACCAATAGCGCCGGCGTAGGACCCACGCAATTCGAGTGGGTCTAAACCTAATTCGCGTGTCAGAAGTAAATATTCTTTTAATTCATTGCGGAAGTATTTTTGGCGAGGGGGGTAGGCAAAAGCTAAAGTAGACAGTGTATCAATCACTCGATAATTGCCACTATTTTTTCCATAAAAAGTTTCTACCCCAATAATTGCAACAATAATGCTAGGTGATACTCCATAGCGTTTTTGTGCCAACGCTAAGGCTTTCGCATGAGCATGCCAAAATTGAGCGCCAAGCTGGATACGTTTTGGGGTGATAAATAATGCACGATAACGATCCCAGGAAAGAGATTCAGCTGGTTTATTCATGGAATCAATGACATCTGGACGGAATTGGACATCATTAAAAATACGGTCAAGATTTTTTTTATCAAAATTATAGTGGGTTACCATTTCTTGGATAAATTTGTGAATTTGGTAATATTGGCTAATGTGAGCAGATGATGCGTAACAGTTGAAAGAAATTGCCAAAAGTAATGGTAATAAATGAAATAATTTAGATTTAGTCAATTTTATCAGAAAACGTAACACTTTATACCCCTTTAAGTTTAAAGCTAACCCGTCATTGCGAGGAGCGTTAGCGACGCGGCAATGACGGATCTCGAGCATCAACGAAATATGTACCCTTTACAATTGCGACTCCGAGCGCTAGCGAAGTTAGTTACCCACTAATTTGCGATGAGTTTGAATAGACATCAAAATACCAAATCCCGCCAAAATAGTAACCATCGAGGTGCCACCATAACTCACTAACGGCAAAGGTACTCCAACAACGGGTAACAAACCTGTTACCATGCCAATATTTACAAAAAAAGCAATGAAAAAACTAAGCGTTATGCTACCAGCTAATAAACGTGAGAAAGTATCTTGTGCTTGGTAGCTGATGTAAAGACCACGTGTCACAATGCCAAGCATAATCAATACTATCAGCGTGGCACCAATAAGACCTAATTCTTCACCCCCGACCGCAAAGATAAAATCAGTTGCATGTTCAGGGAGAAATTGTAAGTGAGATTGAGTACCATGTAACCAGCCCTTACCGAATAATCCGCCAGAACCAATAGCGATTTTCGATTGAATAATATGATATCCCGTGCCGAGTGGATCACGCTCTGGACTAAGAAACGTTAAAACGCGAGCACGTTGATAGTCATGCATAAAATGCCAGATAACAGGCATGCAAACTGCAGCGACAAATAGTCCCCCTAAAATCCAGCGTGCTCTTATACCAGCAAGTAACAGTGCACTGGCGCCGGCAGCGATGATAATGATAGCAGTTCCAAGGTCAGGTTGTTTGACGACTAAAGCAACGGGTGCCGCCAATAAGATGCCGCAAATTATCACAGAAAGAAATGAGGGAGGTAACGTTTTATTACGTAGGTACCAAGCCAATAC
>JBAUEV010000285.1:0-11131 GCA_049678805.1 Gammaproteobacteria bacterium | reverse complement strand
GATCCCGCGGTCAAGCCGCGGGATGACAAATTTTAACTTAACAGAGTAGTACTACCTTACTCTTCATGACAACTTTTAAATGCGGCTTTCATTTTTTCTTCCGCTCTTTTCATCATATCTTGAAGTTTCCCTTTCTGCTCGGGATTTAGAATTGCAAAAACCTGATGTTTTGCCATAATTTTGGCTTTCATCATATCGCCAATCATTTTTGTTTTCTGATTAACCAAACTATTGACCTTTTCTTGATCCATACTAGTTGAATTAACTTGTTCCATGACTTGGGATTCAAGCCCATCCATCTGCGATACGTTCATTTTGATAGTGGATTTTAGTTGATCTAAAATGGGTCTAATTTTTTCTTTTTGCGTAGCATCCAGGTTTAGCGATTGGACCATTTTATTCAGGCTTTCTCTACAAACCGAGGTGTCAGCAAAAACCATTTGGTTAATCATTAAAGAAGATACAAATGCAATTATCCATAAAAATTTCTTAAACATGGTGGCTTCCTTTCGTTAATTTCAGACAGTTATAGACATAGATACATAGTAAAACATAGATAGTATATATCTATTTTAACTGATTTTGAAATATTAGGTAGTGGCTGTCCCGTAAATCAACCTATTTTGAGGACTTAAAGAGATGTTTTTGAGCATAATGATGGCAATAAGCCATAAAAGTTTGTAAGATTTTTCAAATACGACGGTGCAAGCCGTTGCTCCCTTCCCCTGCAAGGGGGGAACTACGTTACTCACTTACGCCTCTTGCGTCTTCTCTCAGGAATGTCTTCATCCAAAATTTGAGTTAGATATTGCGCTTCGATTTTTGTATCCATTTTATTTTTATCAATAATTTTTAGAACACCCACATCCATCTTTTTATAATCTTCATCTGTCAATGTTTTAGCGGAGATAACGACAACGGGTATGTTATTAGGAGGGCTTTTGCTTTGTAAATTCTCTAAAAATTCAAATCCATCCATCACTGGCATCAACAAGTCAAGAAGAATAAGGTCGGGTTCTATTTGGTCAAGGATTTTCAAAGCTGCTAAACCATTTTCTGCTTCTAACACTTGGCAGGATGATGGACACATAAGATTTTTGATAAAGCTTCTACTTAACTTATCGTCATCAATGATTAAAATTGTTTGTGGCTGCTTAATATTTAAGACCTTTTTTAATGCAACAAGTAATTGCTTTTCATTAATAGGTTTTGAAATATAGTCATTTGCTCCCAATGCCAACCCTTTCTTTTTTTCGTTTCCAATTGATACTACGATAACGGGGAAATTTCCTGTCTCGGGCTTAAGTCTTAAGCGTCTCAAAACATCCCAACCATTTATTCCTGGCAACAAAATTCCCAACAAAATAACATCGGGATTTTCATTATTCGCTAAACGCAAGCCTTCCTCTCCGCTTAGCGCACAAATAGTTTGATAACCCCTTTTTTCAAGGATCATTGTTAAAAAATCTATTTCTGTCTGGGAATTTTCAATAATTAAAACTTTCGGCGATGATTTATTTGCCTTTCCCTGTTTCGGATTAAGCCCAGTTATGTCCATATTCCTACCTCTAGGTTTTTATAGGTCCTAATCTAAATATAGCCTAATCTTGCTAATTTTCACTGTTTATAAGGGCAAAAAAAGGCTTGTTAACCCCCTATGCGGTGGGCGTCGTTGGGTGGGATGCCGTTAGGGTACGAACTGGCGTTGTTGCATATTTTCTTATTTTTGGAATGCCGTATGGGTGTCGTTTTCAGACAAAACTACATCCTGTGGTCGGAGAATACATCCCTGTATTCTCCGGTCTTCCAACGACACCCACACGACATTCTTACCTAACGACCTTTAATTTATAAGAAATATGCAACAACGCCGTGCGAACCCACGCTTACTGCAGGCTACAGGCCATTTTATGAGTTTTTAATGTTCGAGATTTATCACAACAAAATCTTAGAAATATTTTGCACGAGGGCTTGAATTTTTTTAATAGAATCAGGAACAATTAAAACAGTATCGTCGCCAGCGACAGTGCCTAGGATACCGATTTGTTTACTCTGATCGAGTAAGCCAGCAACTAACTGCGCAGAACCCGGCATCGTTTGAATCACAATCAGTGTTTCATTACTAGAAATACCTAAAATTAATTGGCTAAGCGAATTTTTTGCGGTTACTGCTACTAATTCAGCAGGTAAGCGATAAACGGTACGCCCACCTTCATTCATTTTAATTGCCCCCAAGCGATGCAAAAGACGCGAAATCATCGCTTGGTTAACATCAATACCTTTTTTATGTAATACTTGGCGAATATTTTCGTGCGTACCCATTGTGCCTTTTTGCAATAATTCTTGAATGGCAGTTAGCAATTTCGCTTTAGCAAATTTTGAATTGGTTTTAGAAGGCATTTTGTTTATCGCCTCATTTCCAAAATTTTGGTACAAGCATCCAACACTTCCGGCAACTCAATCTCATCCATATGTGCTTTACGAATAATAGTATGTTGTGGACGAGAGGGATAAGGGCCAGTCCGCTCCAGTTGAGTAGGCCCAAATAACGCCACTACGGGCACTGGAGTGCCGCATGCAATATGTAAGGTGCCAGTATCATGAGTAATAAACAAACGTAACTGGGTCATTAACGCAGCAACTTCTTGCAATGAAGTGCGGCCAATTAAATTAATGGTATGAGGAACCTTACGCGCAAATGCAGCGCCTAATGCCTTTTCGTTCCTCGATCCAGTCAATACGAAACGAAGGCCAGGGTAATGTTGCTGCAATGATTGAGCAAGCTTTATATATTGCTCAAATGACCACAAACGCTTGGCGTGATAGCGTCTTTTTGACCAAAACTGCCACCCATGTGCTGCGATTTGACCACAGCCTAAGGCAATACCAACAAAAAAAGTTTGTTCAGTGCTGCCGACAGCTAATAATTGTTTTATTTTGGTTAAATGTTCTGGGCGATGACGTAATACATAGTTACGCTCGATTTGTTGTGGCGCAATATTAAGCAGTTTTTGCACATATTGAATAATTTCCTCAGCCCGATGCTGATTATCTACGGGTTCACCAATGGAAAAATGTTTATCGGTAACATGTTCGAAATAATGGCGGAATTTATCATAATGTAAACCAATTATTTGATTGTAACGTTTCGCCAAGCGTCGCACTCGCCATTTGCATGACATACGATACACTTTATTGATATCGGGATTGTCCGACAGTGCTGCTGCAGCACGAGGACTCATTGCAACCACATCCAATTGTACTTGAGGCAAGTGTTGCTTCAAAAGGTGAATGCCGGGCGTACAAAAAAGCGTGTTACCTACGTGATTAGTACTAAGTAATAATATTTTTGGCCCCCAGGTGTGGGTTGGCTTGGTAGACACGGTATTAACGGTATTAGAGGAAATTTCTTGAGTTATGCTATTTACCATTTGATATTAACCATAGAAAACTTGTTTAGATGCTCCCTGTTTGACGGGAGATTTTATCATATTTTACTCATATAAATAAAATAACCTATGCGGCAGGTCGAAGCTCATCAAGCTGAATAACGGAAGTAACAATATAAATTTAGCTGCTCGCCAAGCTTGGTAAATAATGTCAGCGTACCAAGCGACGAAATAAGCGCACTCAATAATACGTCAGTCTCAAGCACAACGCGCATTAGTGATTACGCGCCCATTCTATGGCTTCTTCAACAATTGCTGATAAGTTTTCTTCGCTTATATTGACATTAGTTGTTCGAGCTTGATTGGCTAAAAATAGGCGAAGTGCTTGGTCAGTGTCTTGAGATACTTCAAGATTCTAACGTATTGTATTACTCATAAATAGTCTCATTATCTATACATAGAAGTGTTTATCTGTTTATATACCAATAAAGCAAAAATACGAGCCCCAACACAGTAACACAAACTTACATCCCAACCGCTTTTTCAAGCGCCACACTCTTCAAAGCTTCATTAAATGCAGCATAAAGTTTATTAATGTCTTCTTTAGAATGTGAGGCAGATATTGCGGCACGTAACATACTGCGCCCTTTCGCTACTGTTGGGTACATCGCTGTCGTTACCAAAAAACCTGCTTTTCTTAATTGCAACGCACAGGCAATCGCCTTAAATTCATCCCCAATTAAAACACCGCGTACGGGTGAAGGCTTTTTATTATTGACCAAACGATCGCCAAAAGTGCCGAATAACTCATCAAAATATTGAACATTGTCCCACAACCGATTTTGGAAAACCTTTATTTCTGGCGACAAGTGAATTTTTGCTGAAGCAATAGCCGAATCAATAATGGTTAATGGCGGTGGGCCACCAAAAACATAGGTAGTAGCAAAACGTTTCACCATTTCCATATCAGCGCGTGTAGGCAGTACCAACACACCTGCTACTGCACCAAAGGCTTTCGCAAGCGAGGTACTTATAATGACGCGTGGTGGCAATTTATGTTGTAAGCACTTTAATACATAACCACAACCATTTTCACCATGGATGGACATGCCGTGCGCATCATCCAGATAAGCGTACCCCTTATAACGTTCGGCCAGGGCAGCTATAGCCTCAATGGACACAATACCCCCCATTGAGCCAACGCTATCTGAAATAAAAACGGGAGTGCGATCGTGCGCCGCTGCACGCTGGGCAATTTTTTCTAGGTCATCAAGTTGTTGAAAGTTTTCTAAAACAACTTCGCCGAATTGACTTAATAAACCACGATTAATTTGAATAGAAGCGTGTACTGTTTTATCTAAAATAAAGACTACCCCGTTCTCTTTCAGTGGAAAACTCGGCATTTCGCCCGAAGCAAGTAAAGGAAAAAAGCCTAAGTGTGCTAAGTGTAAACTGCCAAAAACCACGGTGTAATTATCACAGAAGATTTTATTTAATAATTCTTCCAACACCACAAAGCTTTTAACCCGTGCTCGAGTACGAGCTGCAGCAAACGTTACCCCGCATTTTTGGATACTGCTGGTAGCACCCGCAATAAGGCGCTCATCCATATCAAGTCCTAAATAAGAACATGAAATAAATTCGGTGAGCCGGGTACCGTCTGTCAGAACAATTTGTTTGCCTTCTCTTTCCTCAATAACGAGCTCATTAACTTCATGATAGGCTTTTTCTTGGTGTTCTCTCGCCTGTTCAACTTTTTTCCGGAACCAATTATTTCTAAAATTAGCATGAATGATTTTCATCTTCGCCCCCCACCTAGAATTTTCTAGGATTTACTTGAAAAATACCAATCTAGTTTTTTTTGAAATTCCTCACGTTTCACTGGTTTTACCAGCACCTCATCCGCTCCTGCTGCCAAGAATGTTTGCGCATCATTTTCAGTACCAAATCCCGTAACAGCAATGATAGGTGTGTGATGCTTTGTATCTTCCGCATCGCGAAATTGTTTCAAAATGTCAGGGCCAGCAATGTCAGGCAAACCCATATCCATAAACACCATATCATAAGAGTTAGACAACATATTTAATGTTTCTTTACCACTTTCAGCTACTACGACATTACAACCCAATTTGGCAAGTATTCTTTTGTGAATGAATTGGATCATCTTGTCATCTTCAACCAACAATACCCGCGGTTTAATCAAAGCTCGACGTTTATTTTGCTGGATTTGTTGATCTTCACTCCATTGTTGCCACGAAGTGGTAAGTATCGTTTGAATATTTAATGGTTGAATCGGCTCAATGATAAAATCAAAAAAACCCTCCGCTCTTGCTTCTTCTCGTTCTTTTTGTGAAGCCGAAGATGTTAATAATAAACACATGGGTTTGTGCAAATTTTTATGTTCTTGCAATCGATGCAACAAATTAAACTGTGACGGGTTATGCAATTGTTTATCAAAGATGAGAATATCAAAAGGTTCATGCAGTTTTTGCGCGGTCACCAGTATATTCAGCGCTTCTTGTGGCGATGAAGTCGTTTGACAACTCGTTAACCCTAAATATTTGGCAATAATCTCGCCTTTTAAACTGCTGGTTATCACTAATATGCGCACTTTAGCCTGATAGGCTGCCCACGGGGAAGAACTAATGGCTTCTTTTTGTAAAGGAAATTCAACTACACATGAAAAAGTGGTACCTTTCCCTAGTTCGCTACTGACACTGATCGTACCGTTCATCAGTTCTACTAATTTCTTCGTGATCGCAAGGCCAAGGCCAGTACCACCATAAGGACGCCCATAAGACGAATCCACTTGTTGAAAACGTTCGAAAATAACATCTAATTTATCACTTGGTATTCCTATTCCTGTATCTTCCACTGCTAATTCGAGTTTGACGTGAGTAGGTGATTGTGCAAGACAATGAACATTTACCGCAATATGGCCTGCGCTTGTAAATTTAATGGCATTACCTAACAGGTTTACAATAATCTGGCGCAGGGCACGCGAATCACCCACGATGAGGTGCGGCACTGTTGGCTCATAATTTACCCATAAATCCAACCCTTTGGTTTTGGTCTGAGCAGCCATCATCGTAGTAACTTCTTCGATTAACCGTTTTAAATCGAGTTGTGCTGGAGCTAATTCAAATTTATCCGCTTCGAGTTTGGCAAAATCTAAAATATCATTAATTAATGACAATAAATGTGCACCTGCCGTCGAAATAGAATTAAGATAATCTTGCCGTTCTTGTGGTGTTAAATCATCGGTGAGCAGGAAATCAGTCAAGCCCAAAATAGCCGATAACGGCAAGCGCAACTCATGGCTGGCTACAGAAAGGAATTGTGATTTTGCACGATTGGCAACTTCAGCGCGTTCCTTGGCTTCTTTAAGCGCTTCTTCTGCACGTTTTCTGTCGGTAATATCCAAGGCAACCCCTAATATGCCTACTACCTTCCCTTGCTGGTTATATAAAGGTATTTTTTCAGTACGAACATACATGTAGGAAGAATCTATCCTGGGGATGGGCAAAATATGTTCAGTGATTTTAATTTGGCCGGTACGCATGACTTCTTGGTCATCTTGTCTAAAGCTTTCAGCCTGCTCTACCCCCCAGCCAAAGTCTTCATCTTTCTTACCAGCAATGTCTGAGCATTGTTTTAGCCCTGAAACAGCTGCTAAATTTCTGTTACACCCCATGTACTCTGAATGGGCATTTTTCCAGTAAATATACCCCGGGAGTGCCTCGACAATGTCGAGCAGATTGATTGGGTCACCGCCCATGATAAGAAAATGTGATACCTTTTCCATAAGGATGTCTTTTGGTTAGTTACTACATATAAATCTAGCAAAGAACCACAGGCAAAACCACTTTTTTCCTACAAAAAACTGCTCAAAACAACTGATTTACCCGACAAAACATATGCTATTTTGCCTGTTAAAACTCATTATGTCTATGATTTCTGAGGAAATTAACAACCCCAAGCCTTATTTTCCAGGGTCGTAACTGACAGATGGCTAAATATTGGCCAATTTTCGCCAATGTCATGATTTTGTAACAATTTGTAGGTAAAATACCTAAAAAAGGGTGAGGAGATCTGAGGAGATCACATTAATACTTCCTTAACAATTTATAGATAAAATACCAACAATGGGGGAACACCACTTTTTAATATTTCCTCGCAGCAACTGTAATATCTGGAATTTATTCACAGGTCTGAAGAAATGAGTAGTAATTCACAAACACAAGCGCGGAAAAAAAAGAGTAATAATTATTCAATCTCTATTCTTTTAACATCCTTAATAGGGGGTGTACTAGGCGCATTTGTTATCGTGCTTCACGCCTTCCAAGTGTTGGATATAATTACCTGGGTTACAAACGCCATTTATGGCGTAAATGCCCTGTTACTCACTAGCCGACTGGTGTCAGGTAATGGCTATCTGCATATGTTGTTTGATAGATTAGCTGGAGATAAAACATTATTTGATAGATTCTCTAATTCACTTGAACTCCAAGACCTCAAAAATCCTCACACCCCACCAGAATCCTTTGGACAGCGTCTAAAAAAACTTTTTAAAACAGATTTTCAGTTTGATGGCTTATGGATAGGCCTAGTATGTGCAATTGCACTCACTGTAGTACAAGTAGTGTTTCATGTCTCAGTGCCCTACGACAATGTTTTTAGCTCTTTTATCGGACAAAACGCCGACACCATTATCAGCCATAGCATTATGGTTTTAGGCAATCTCAGTCTATTTTGTGGCTTGGGTAATCGCCTAGGAAGAACCGCAGACTATATTAAAAATTCTCGGGCTCTGAACCAAGCCGAAAATGTATCCCAGAATAAAACAAAACGGCAAAGGTTTTCCGAGCTATTTGGGCTAAAAGATGTGCATTACACCTTATCCATTATCTTTGGTTTCTTGGCAGGAGTTGCATTAACGATAGCAATTATAACAACGGTAAGTAGTGCCGCATTTATGACAGGTGGCTTATTGGGTGTCTTTATTTTCGGTTTAACGGTAATAAGCAGCTCTGCTTCCGCTTCTGGCTATATCGGCCGTATCGTTGATGTGTTATTTGTTCCTTATACTTATAAGAGAGGCAAAGATACAGATAAGAGAGGCGAAGATACAGAGCTTTTACTAAAAGAAGATAAAAGTAAGAATGTTGTTCCTCAATTAAAGGATCGAATTAGGAAAATAGAAAGTATTTTAACCATGGTAGGTGTTGGGATTGGGATAGGTGTAACAATACTTTTACTGGTTACTACCACAGCCACTCTACTCTTCCCATTTGTGGGAGGACTAGCTCTATTACCCACTATCCTACTAGTAACAGCACTTTCAGTCAGCGCCTTTGGTGGATTGGGCAATCGCATAGGCCACATGCTGGATAAATTTATGGGGAAACAAGCTGATGGTTCAGGGGAGCAAACAAAGAGTGATCGATTTACTTTAGTTCCCTCAATTAATCCTACTAATCCTACGTCTAATGGTAATGAGCAACCACAACCGTTGGCCACCTCCCCTGTGCAACCGGGTGTTGTTCCAGAGCAGCAAATAAATAGTGATAGGCAACCGCAACTGGTCACCTATCTACCTTCAGTAACTGTTGCCTCAATTGATACTGTACCCAATGGTGATAATCATTCGACTACCCCCCTTAAGCAATTCGATATAATAAAATTTATGGAACAACTATGGCATGGCCGTACTGGCGGCCAATCGCAACAGTCTGATGATGTTTCAGAGGAGCAAAAAACAACTTCCGAAAATCAGCGAGAGTCATCACCGTAATAAAAAATTTTTTCAAAACTAAATAAGCTTCTCGTTAACTAACAAATCCTCAATCGTCTCGCGAGCGCGAACTAAATAAGCTTTTTCACCATCCACTAAAATCTCTGCTGCCCGGGGACGTGAGTTGTAATTTGAACTCATACTGAATCCATAGGCACCCGCGGTTCGAATCGCTAACAAATCACCTGAAGAAATTGCTAACGCACGATCCTTACCAAAAAAATCACTTGTTTCACATACGGGACCTACTACATCATAATGCTGTTGTACTGCGTTTTGTACTGTGGATACAGGAATAATAGTATGCCAAGCTTCATATAAAGCCGGGCGAATTAAATCATTCATTCCAGCATCTACGACAGCAAAATTTTTCTCTGCAGCCGCTTTTAGATATTCAACTTTAGTAACTAAAATACCTGCATTTGCAGCTATGGCACGTCCTGGCTCAATAATAATAGTTAATGTTGCATCAGCAACATGTGGTAATAACGCCCTTGCATATTCAGCCGGCGTAGGCGGTTGTTCTTGATGATAACGCACACCTAACCCACCACCGACACTGAGATGTTGAATGTTAAAACCGCGTTGCCGTAAAGTTTTAACTAACGTCATTAATCGTTGCGCGGCATCAATAAATGGGGCTAATTCAGTCAATTGGGAGCCAATATGACAGGCCACACCTATAACTTGAATATTTGGCAATCGCCCAGCTAAATCGTAAATCATTAACGCCTCATCAATAGGAATGCCAAATTTATTTTCTTTAAGTCCTGTCGCAATATAACGATGGGTGCGCGCATCAATATCTGGATTAACCCGCAGTGCGATACGTGCGCGTTTGCGTAATTCACCGGCAATTTGGTTGAGTCGCTCTAATTCACCGATGGATTCTACGTTAAAACAACCAATATTTTCTGTTAGCGCATACTGCATTTCTGCCGTGGTTTTTCCTACACCTGAGAAAACAACTCGCTCAGCAACACCACCTGCTTTCAAGACACGCGCTAATTCTCCGGCGGAAACCACATCAAAACCAGAGCCTAACCTCGCTATTATTTGTAACACTGCTAAATTGCTGTTAGCTTTTACTGCATAACAAATCTGATGCAACTGACTGGACAGTGCATGGTCAAAAACGTGCCAATGACGTTCTAAAGTGGCACGCGAGTAAATATAACAAGGCGTACCCCAGCGTTTTGCAATTTCGGCAACACTGACGTCTTCAGCAAATAATTGCTCATTGCGATAATTAAAAAAATCCATAAATTAAGAACTCGAATGTGTACTTGTTTGTTGCAGTGGCGGTAATACGGGGGCAGGCAAATAGAGTGGCCCCGTTTGTCCACAAGCAGTCAATAACATTAATCCCAGGAATGCTAATACCCAACGCATAATTTGCCTCTTTATCATATACTCATTACACCTCAAACTGCGGTTTTTAAATGATTCATTGGAACCTCAAGGCTATCCAGAGCAAGAGAAGGGTTATGTCGTTGAGCGCGACTAGTTATCAGGCCCTTCGAGACGCGGCACGTTCTGCCGCTCCTCAGGGTGAACGGCTTTACGGGATGGTACAAGGATGTACCATGGAGCGCAAAACGACATAACCCTTCTCTTGCTCCGGATAGTCACTCCTAGAACAACCCAATTATATACTCAAAGCGTTTCATTTTTAGGGGAGGCGCAACGCACTTGAGCAACCGGAGTGTATATATAATACATGAGGATTGCGAAAGTGCGTTGCAACAATGCCTAAAATTGAAACGCGAAGAGTATACACTTGTAACTTACTACAGTTATGATTAAGCTGAGGCTAATAACAAGGATGTTGTGAAACGCTTATGGATAGCATTTTAAAAAACCCTGACCCTCACATGGCGCATTCGGCACAAAATGAGTGCCTACAAGAACTTTTTGAAGCCACAGTAGAAGCCTATCCTAATCAAAC
>JBAUEV010000284.1:0-2881 GCA_049678805.1 Gammaproteobacteria bacterium | reverse complement strand
GAATGTCGTGTGGGTGTCGTTGGAAGACCGTAGAATACAGGGATGTATTCTCCGACCGCAGGATGCAGTTTTGTCTGAAAACGACACTTACACGGCATTCTAAAAATAAGAAATATGCAACAACGCCTACAAGGGGGAAGGTCTAATGGGTATAAAAGGTAATAAAGCACATGAACAAAACACTTGCTGCTCAGTTTTTCAATCGCGATGCCAGCCTGATAGCAAAAGAATTGCTAGGCAAAGTATTGCGTCATTATTACCAAGGCATTTGGTTATCCGCCCTCATCATTGAAACTGAAGCCTATTATTTGCATGAAAAAGGCAGCCATGCTTCTCTCGGTTTTACCGAAAAACGTAAAGCATTATTCATGCCGCCAGGCACTGTTTATATGTACTACGCCCGCGGTGGGGATTCTTGTAATATCAGTTGCCAAGGTGAAGGCAACGCAGTGTTATTAAAATCAGGGATACCCTACCTTGCTGAAGCTAACGAAAATATGCTAGCTACCATGCAACTTTTAAATCCTTTACCAAACGGCGGCGTAAGGCCCATCAACAAACTCTGCGCCGGCCAAACATTGTTATGCAAATCCCTAGGATTAAAAGTGCCCCATTGGAATCAAAAACCCTTAGACCCGCAAAGTTTGCGAGTGGATGATGTGGGTTACCAACCAATGAAAATTATTCAAACCACACGTCTAGGAATTCCAAAAGGACGCGATGAACATTTATCATTACGTTTTATTGATTATCAATATGCCACTTACAGCACCAGTAATCCTTTAACTAAGCGTAATTGGCAAGAAGGTAAACAATATCAACTATTAGATTACGCGGATGCAATCCATGTTTAACTGTCTGGCATTCGCTGGGCTTACCGTATTAGTCACTCGACCAGCAGCGCAAGCAAAATTTTTGTCTGATGCTATTATAAAACAAGGTGGCAAAGCGATTTTATTTCCCACCCTGGAAATCCAAGCATTACCTGATCGCGCACCGTTACTAAAGGTAATGCGGCATTTAACAGAATATAATCTGGCGATTTTTGTAAGCTCTAACGCTGTAAAACAGACGGTAGCTGATTGGCCAAGCGCTCATCCCAAGCAGTTAAAAATTATCGCCATCGGAGCAGGCACCGCCAAAATATTGCAACAGCATGGACTTCCTCCCCACATCCTATCTCCCCCACCCTTTAGCAGCGAAGCCCTGCTAACCTTGCCAGAATTAACAAATGTTCAAGGACAACGCATCCTTATCTTCTGTGGCGAAAAAGGTAAAGCACTCTTAGCGGATACATTACAGCGCCGTGGTGCAGACGTAATAACAGTCCCTGTTTATCGCCGATTACGTCCAGCCCCACCAACAACAGCACAATGCCAGCAATGGCAACGCCAACCCATTGATATCATCATCAGTACCAGTTGCGAAAGTTTACAAAATCTTCATGATTTATTAATTACAAAATCAGACTGGTTAAAGAAAATACCTTTAATCGTCATCAGTCACCACATGGCTCATTTAGCACGCGACCTTGGCTTCACCCCTTATGTTGCAACCAAGGCAAGCGATACTGCCTTATTGGATGCGTTGAAAATCTGGTATGATAATGCGAAATAAAGCTGCTTCCTAACAGACTAGCAGTAGGATGCAGTTTCGTCTAACACACCTAGACAATGTGGACCTTTAACAGACAAGGATTTTTTATGATGACTTTAGAAGAGACGCCAGAAAACCCAACACCTGAAGAAACAAAAATTTCCCCTCCACATTCTTTCATCCAATATGCAGCCCTGATAATTGCCATTATTGGTGTAGTATTAGCATTAGCTGTAGGCGGAGCAACGTTCTGGACTGGGCAACGTTTACTGACAAACCTGACCGCCCAAAATCAGCAATTCCAAACCACACAAACACAACTTCAAACTCAACTTCAAGAACAACAAAATTCACTGAATACTTTAAATCAGCATTGGCAACAGTTATCACAATGGCAAAATCAAATGAGCCGCTGGGAATTATCACAAGCTGAATATTTTGTCCGCCTCGCTAATTTCCATTTACAAACAGAATCCAATATTCCCTCAGCCATCCAATTACTCAAAATGGCTGATGATAGCCTGGCAGCATCCAACGATAATTCATTAATTAATATCCGCCAATTATTGATGCAAAACATCAGCACCTTGCAAGCTGTCGTTTTGCCAAACCCAGCCGAATTAATTGCCCGTTTAGACATGCTTAACCAACAAATCACACAATTAACAATTCCCGAACAAAAATCGCAACCTGTATCACAAACTAATACGCCTGCCACTACGACACAAAATCAAAACAAAGCAATTTCTTTTTGGAAAGCTGGACTCGAAAATTTACTAAATGATTTACGTCAATTGGTTACCATACATCACACGAACACGCCTCAAATACTAACACCTACTCAACGTGCCGATACCCAGCAAACAATCCAACTTAAACTCATGCAAATTCAATGGGCAATATTAAATCGTCAACCTGAAATTTATCAACAAGGCTTGCAGCAAGTAAGTGGTTGGTTGCAGCAATATTATCCACAAAACGCAACTACTCAAACGTTATTACAGAACCTTAATCAGTTAAAAAGTGTAATACTGATGCCAACAAATTTGCCTAACATTAACGATACCTTGACGGCCATTCAAACCGCACGTCAGCAATTGAATAACATGGTTAATACTTCCCAACCATCATCATCCGCACCGGTACCCTCAGCCGCTGTGCCCAAACTACCAGCACCCGCAACACCACCTCAACCTACCCCACCCCCCGGCCCAGAGAGTGTCGCCTCATGAAAAAATGGATAATTTTTCTTCTTTTTATTGTATTAATCGCAATTGCCATTTGG
>JBAUEV010000283.1:0-1821 GCA_049678805.1 Gammaproteobacteria bacterium | reverse complement strand
TTGAGAAAAACTGGAGCAATACTTGTTGTATTGTGAAGTTTTTCGATTGAAAAACGTTTCAAGTTCGAAGCAAGATGGATTGTTAAAAATCGCATCTTGAGGTGTAATGGGTATAGCATGCAACTATCCATCTTAAATTAATTTTGTGGTCTCAACAATGGAAATAAAATTACATCACGAATCGAGGGTGAATCAGTAAATAACATCGTTAAACGATCAATGCCAATCCCTTCGCCTGCTGTTGGCGGTAGGCCATGTTCCAAGGCGATAATGTAATCGGCATCAAAACGCATCGCCTCAACATCACCCGCTTCACGATCTTGCACTTGCTGACGAAAACGTTCCGCTTGATCTTCAGGGTCATTTAATTCTGAAAAGCCATTTGCAATTTCTTTGCCACCCACAAAGAACTCAAAGCGATCAGCGAGCAGTGGGTTTTGGTCATTTTTGCGTGCCAAGGGTGAAACTTCAATAGGGAAAGCTGTAATAAAAGTAGGATTTTTAAGTTGTTTTTCGACAGTTTTTTCAAAAATTTCATATTGTATTTTGCCTAAAGAATAATGTGCAGGCACGCTGATACTTAAACCTTGTGCAATCGCTTTTGCAGTTGTTAAATCGTCAATTTGTGTAGTGGTAATTGTGGGATTAAAATGCAAAATGGCTTCTTTTACAGTCATACGAGTAAACGGTTGTGCCAAATCATATTCTTCACCTTGATAACGCATTACTGTATTGCTCAATATTTCCAAGGCTAAGGCACGGAGCATTTGTTCAGTTAAATCCATTAAATCATGATAATCAGCATAGGCTTGATAAAATTCCAACATGGTAAATTCAGGATTATGACGTGTAGAAATGCCTTCATTGCGGAAATTACGATTGATTTCAAATACGCGTTCCATGCCGCCGACAACTAAACGTTTCAAATAAAGTTCGGGCGCGATGCGCAAATATAAATCCATATCTAACGCATTATGGTGAGTAGTAAAAGGCTGCGCCGCAGCGCCCCCAGCGATAGGATGCATCATAGGCGTTTCTACTTCTAAATAGCCTCGATCCATCAGAAAACGGCGAATACCAGCGACTAATTTAGAACGAATTTCAAAAATTTGACGTGAACGTTCATTGACTAATAAATCTAAATACCGTTGCCTAAAGCGTGCTTCGTGATCTGTTAAACCGTGAAATTTATCGGGCAATGGCCGCAAAGATTTAGTCAATAAACACAATTTTTCGGCTTTAACGCTAAGCTCGCCTGTCTTGGTTTTAAAAACGACACCCGTGATACCGATGATATCGCCTAAATCCCACGTTTTGAATTGTTCATAAACGGTTGGGTTAACGGTATCGGCTTTGATATATATCTGCAAGCGACCGGTCATGTCTTGGATATGAATGAAACTGGCTTTACCCATCATGCGCTTGGTCATGATCCGCCCTGCGATTTTAACTTGATGGGGATTGGCTTCCAGTGCATCAGCCGCTTGTGTGGTAAATGATTGAGTGATTTCTGCAACCAGAGCGTTACGACGAAAATCATTAACAAATGGATTACCTTGCTGGCGTAATGCTGCAAGTTTTTCCTTACGTTGGGCAAGTTGTTCGTTTTGTTCTTGTTCAGTTAATAAGGGAGTCTCGTCAGCCATCAGTGTTTCCTTAGGTAATAAAGTAATAAGAGTAATAGGATTATATCAGGGTTGTCCCATCAAAATGCTATAACAGAGCAAGTAGCCTTGTTTATTAACATTGAAAAAACCCTGGATTCTACATGACTAGAGGACTGACTTGGAGAGATTATATTAACCTCTAAGCAAATTAAAC
>JBAUEV010000282.1:0-4743 GCA_049678805.1 Gammaproteobacteria bacterium | reverse complement strand
CGTGTACTACGAGATTTATAATGATATAAGTTTAGCTGCTGCGAGAGGAAAAGGATTGAAGGAGTGGAAACGGCAGTGGAAAATAGATCTGATTCAAAAAATGAACCCGGGGTGGCGCGATTTATACACTGACATAATTAAGTAAATGGACCCCGCGGTCGGTGCCGCGGGGTTTCGAGTATTTTAGATGCTGCGGGGTTTCGAGTATTTTAGATGCCGCGGGGTTTCGAGTGTTTTAGGTGCCGCGGGGTTTCGAGTGTTTTAGATGCTGCGGGGTTTCGAGTATTTTAGATGCTGCGGGGTTTCGAGTGTTTTAGGTGCCGTGGGGAGCTGTATCCAAGCTACGATAGATTTGGCCAATTTATACTTGTTGAGTCCCTATCAATTTTCGAATAAACGGTGTTAGTGCCAAAATAATAAGACCAACAACAATAGCTAAGCCTGCATATTGTAAAAACGCATGTGCATAATAGGGGGCTGTAAGATGGGGTTCTTTGATTGTTTCAGGAACACTGGCGATTTTAGCTAGCACTCCTGCTAAATTACCTCCTAAACCAAGTGATACTAACCAAACCCCCATCATCATTCCTACTAAATTGCTCGGCGATAATACTGTTACAGTTGCTAAACCAATGGGTGATAACAACAACTCACCAATTGTAACAAATAAATAAGCAATGACTATCCACAGTGGATTGGTTAACCCAGTAACGGCTGAATTGGTTTGAATACCCAAATACAAACAGAAAAACCCAACCCCAATAAATATTGTTCCCAAACCAAATTTTAAAGGTGCTGATGGATTACGTCCTGCATAAGCAAGGTGTTGCCAGAAACGCGCAAAAATAGGACCTAATAAAAAAATAAAAATCGCTTCTAAAGCAATAAACATTACAGTGGGAATATGAATAGAACCCAATTGACGATTTACATTTCGGTCAACAAACAAATTCAATGAAAAAAACAGTTGAAAATACACTGCCCAAAAAACAATTGCAGAACAGATGAGGATTAATAATGCTAATAATTTATTACGTGCAACGGGTTCATAACGAAATGCCGCAATGATTAACGCCACGCTAACTACAATCGTACCTAACCAAAATAGTACCGTGGTAGCTTGGTTATAAATAAACAATAAAGTTGCTATTATCAGCATGACTATTATTGCTAATCCTGTTCCGACTTTATGGCGGAGAAATTTGTTAAAACTGGATGTTTGTAATTGAAGCTCTGGCTGCAAGCCTAAGTTTTCGAGTCGTTTTTGCCCAACCGTAAACGTAATTAAACCAATGATTAGACCCAAACCAGCCATAGCAAAACTCGCATGCCAACCCAACCAGCTTTGAATGTAACCAGCGCTTGAAGTCGCTAATATTATACCAATATTAATTCCCACATAAAAAATGGTAAAACCACTATCTCGACGCGGATCATTGGGTTCGTAGAGCGTTCCTAATAAACTTGAAATATTCGGTTTGAAAAAACCAGTACCCACCACAATAAAAGCTAATCCTAAATAAAATATCCAAGTTTGTGCTGCAATCAATAAACCGTAGCCGATGGCCATCAATATGTTACCCAGAATAATGGCGCGTCTAAAACCTAATACTCGGTCAGCCATAAAACCACCGATCAATGGCATAATATAAGCTAATGCAGTAAATGCGCCTGTAATGGCATAAGCTTCGTTATCAGGAAAACCAACGGCTTTGGTCATATAAAGGACGAGTAAACTTTGGGCAACATAAAAACCGAAACGTTCCCACATTTCACTTAAAAATAAGACGGACAAACCTTGAGGTTGACGAGTAATCATAAATCATTTCTCTTTTTTTTAAGCAAATGCATCTAAACCGGTAATATGTTTGCCTAAAATTAAATGGTGAATATTATCCGTACCTTCATAAGTAAACACGGCTTCCAAATTAGCCATGTGGCGCATCACGGAATATTCTAGACTAATTCCATTGGCACCCAGTAAATTTCTCGCCAAACGAGCAATGCCCAGTGCTTCACGGCAAGCATTCATTTTTGCCAATGATATCATCGTTGCCGTAGCTAAATCCTGGTTTTTTAGTCGTCCCAAGTGTAAATGAACACACTGAGCTTTCACAATTTCGGTCAGCATATCCGCCAAATCTTTCTGGATTAACTGAAAACTTGCTAAAGGTCGCCCAAATTGTTGACGTTCACGAGTGTATTGCAATGCTGTTTCATAACAAGCCATCGCAGCGCCGATTACACCCCAAGCAACGCCATAACGTGCTTGGGTTAAACATCCTAACACTGCTGCTAAACCTTTATCCGAACCAGGCAAATAATGGCTATCGGGCACCCAACAATCTTGCAACACGAGCTCGCCTGTGGATGACGCACGCAAAGCAAGTTTGTGATGAATATCGCGACGTTGCAACCCTGGATTTTCTTTCTCGACGATAAAACCGCGAACACCTGCATCAGTTTTCGCCCAAACAATGGCAAGATCAGCGATGGTGGCATTGGTAATCCATAATTTGCTGCCATTTAATACCCAACCGTCAGTAACTTTGCGAGCATGAGTTTTCATATGTGCGGGATCGGAACCGATATCTGGCTCGGTTAATCCAAAGCATCCGATCAATTCACCGCGTGCCATCGGTGGCAAATAACGTTGTCGTTGTTCTTCGGTACCATAAGTAAAAATAGGAAACATACACAACGAGGTTTGTACCGAAACAAAACTACGCAACCCGCTGTCACCTTTTTCCAACTCTTGGCATGCAAGACCATAGGCCACATAGCTTGCATTACTGCCACCGTATTGTTCTGGCAGCGTCATGCCTAATACTCCTAACTTAGCCAAATCAGGTATTAATTTTTCAGGAAAACACCCTTGTTCGTAGGCGTCAGGTATCAGCGGCAAGGCCTGTTCATTCACAAAACGTTGCACTGCATCGCGGATTAATTTCTCTTCTTCGCTGAATTGATTTTCTAATAATAAAAAATCTTCCATTTCTTAATTCTCTCTGTAGACTTGAGTATATTTCTGTTTATCATATACTTTTTTAAAACAAGAGGCCTGATTTATAATGTTAATTGGTATATAATCCCAATTTGACAAGGCTTTAAAATGAAAGGCTATAAATATTGCTTCACCCAGTCTAAATACCGCTGCAGTACACCTTGATTTTGTTGAATAATCTGTTGAGCGTGTTGAATAAGCTGCTCACGCTGAGTTTTATTATTGAGTAACTGCAAAACAATTTGTGTCAGTTGTGTGGGATCGTTAATTTGTATTGCAGCATTGTTTTCAAATAATAATTGCGCAATCGCGGCAAAATTAAATACATGAGGACCCGTAACAATAGGAATACCTACTGCAGCAGGCTCTAATAAATTATGACCGCCTTGGGGGATTAAACTACCCGCAACAAAAGCCACATCGCTGGCAGCATAAAATAATAATAACTCACCTAAAGTATCACCTAAAAACACATCGCTGCTGGCTGCATCAGCATTTGCAATACTACGTCGTGCCAAACGAAATCCTTGCTGTTGACAAAGTTGTGCTACCTCATCAAATCGCTCAGGATGACGTGGCACTAATATCAATAAACAATTGGGCAACACCTGCTGAATTTGCTTATGTGCTTGTAAAACAAGCTCATCTTCACCCGGATGAGTGCTCGCTGCTATCCAAATAGGGCGCTCAGCACCAAAACTTTTGCGTAATGTTAAACTGCGTTGCATCAAATCGTAGGGTAAACGCGTTTCAAATTTTAAATTTCCCCATACCGCTATATGTGCAGGGTTTGCACCTAATTTTAAAAAACGCGCAGCATCCGCCCCGGTTTGTGCAGCAATTAAAGTAATATTTTGTAACATTTGCCGCATTAAACTAGCGAACCAGCGATAACCACTCGCTGAGCGTTCCGATAGGCGAGCATTCGCTAATAAAATGGGAATGTGTTGACGATGCGCGTAATGCAATAAATTCGGCCAAAGTTCAGTTTCCATAATAATAAGCATCTGTGGATGTACCTGCTGTAAAAAACGCTTGATGGCATCGGGGAAATCGTAAGGTACGTAACAATGTTGTACTTGGTCAGCGAGCAATTGCTTAAGACGCTGTGCTCCGGTTGCTGTTGTAGTAGTAAATAACAACTGATGGTCGGGATAATGTTGTTTTAACGCTTGAACCAACGGTGTTGCTGCAGCAACTTCTCCCACCGAGGCGGCATGAATCCAAATCACGGCTGGATGCGTAAGTAAAGGTGCAAACCCAAAGCGCTGCCACCAGCGATGACCATAACCGGGTGATTGCCGGGCGCGATACCAAAGGCGAAATACGATAAAAGGTGCAGCAAGATAAAGCACAATCTGGTATAAATAGCGTAACAATGTTGCAACAATAGTTGACCGGTGGGGTGTTTCAGCCGTCATTCAAACATACCATTAGTAAAATTCGCAGGGTTAAGATATGAAAAATTTTTTAATGTTTCGACGCATGCTAACTCCCATATTAATTCAAGTGATTTTTTGGTTAATAACGATTGGTTGTATAATTTCCGGCATAGTGGATATAGTCAATCATGTTTGGATCAATGGTTTAGTATGGATTTTTATTGTACCCATTCTAGCGCGGATAGGTTGCGAATTGTTAATTTTATTTTTCCGCATGAACGAAACGCTGACCGATATCGAAAATTTGCTTAAGAAAAACTATCAGAATTAGGCTCGTCAGGATTGGGTGTGTTGTAC
>JBAUEV010000281.1:0-2195 GCA_049678805.1 Gammaproteobacteria bacterium | reverse complement strand
CCACCAACCCAAGGAGACTCGTTTGGCTACCCAACGCACTGAGATTGAGCGCCACATTGGCTGCACCACCTGGACGTTCATGTGTTTGTTTGACATTGACAACAGGCACAGGTGCCTCTGGCGAAATACGTGCGGTATTGCCATGCCAATAGCGATCGAGCATAACATCGCCTACAACTAATACGCGGGCAGTGGTGAAATCAGGAAGATCAATTTTCATGCGTAGTTAAGTGATAAATGACAATAATAATGAAGCGGTAATTGTATTATGAGGTGATATCTTTAGCAATAAATGTATATAGCTCAATTTCCTACCAGCGAATTGCCTCTGTCGTTTTAGCAACTTGTTCGGCGTTGTTGCATATTTCTTATTTTTAGAATGCCGTTTTTTTTGCCAAAGCAATCCATCTTCAAAACCTGGATTGCCGCGTCGCTTCGCTCCTCGCAATGACGAAAAAAACTGGATACCGCGCGCGCATAAAGCGCGGTACGTAGGCAGTAAGGAGCGAGCGGCACATAGACGGTGGGGACATGTTTTAAATGCGTTTGTCCTGCGAACGCAAGCTGTTTATTTTGTTATCTTGATTTTGCCACAATGTAACGTATAATGTTACAAACAGATGATGATTTTTTGATTTGTTGGATATGAATGATTAGAAGCTTCAAAGATAAAGTCCTAGAAAAATGTTGGCGTGCTGGCCAATGCACTAAGATAAGCGCTGAATTAAAACGTCGTATTTTAATGAAACTAGACTCTATGGATGCGGCTGTTTGCTTAGATGATTTAAAAAATCCACCAGGAAATCAGCTACATTCATTGCAGGGTGATTATAAAGGCTATCTGGCTATTGCTGTTAGTGGGCCATGGCGTTTGATATTTCGCTTCAAACGCGGAAATATTTTTGATGTTCAGCTTGAACAATATCATTAGTAAGATGGTAAATGAGGTATATATTATGAACATAACCGAGCGAAGGCCATTTACTCCGGGAGAAATTCTCGCTGAAGAATTTATGCAACCTTATGGTTTAACTCAAGGTGAATTAGCAGCACAATTGCATGTGGAGCGTCGGCGAATTAATGAGATTGTTAATGGTAAACGAGCAATTACGCCAGACACTGCATTGCGGTTAGCTAAATTTTTTAATATGACAGCGGAATATTGGTTAAATCTGCAAACTAAAGTTGATTTATGGAATGAAATACACAATCAAGTTACCATTAAAGAGTTGCGCACAATTAAAGCAATCTCAGCAGTGTAGCTCATCTTCCTTTCTACTCTACTTTTACAATCCTCGCTATCTTATTCTGGGAGTTTTAAAATGCCAGATATGAATACCTTAAGCGTCATCATCATCACACGCAATGAAGCGGCCGACATTCGATATTGTCTTGAATCAGTTAAATGGGCGAACGAAATTATCGTATTGGATTCAGGCAGCAGCGATCAAACTGTAGCAATTTGTCGAGAATACACCGCAAAGGTCTTTAGCACCGATTGGCCAGGTTATGGCATTCAAAAAAACCGTGCCTTGCAATACGCCACCAGCGAATGGGTGTTATCACTCGACGCTGACGAACGGGTCAGCGATGATTTGCGACATCAAATTCAAACTGCTATTACTCAAAACACCTCAGATGCTTATGCTATTCCCTTTCAATCGCGATTCTGTGGCCAAGTTATCAAATGGGGCGCTTGGCGTTCAGAAAAACATGTACGTTTATTCAAACGCAGCCAAGGAAAATTCAGCGACGCTATTGTGCATGAAAAACTGCTGATTAATGGTCAAATTGGGCAATTGACTGCACCTATTCTTCATGATTCCTATAAAAACTTTGAAGAAGTGCTCGAAAAAATGAATTGTTATTCCACATACGGAGCCGAACTACGCTTACAACAAGGTAACCGTGGTGGGCTAACGATAGCCCTATTACATGGAATTTGGGCTTTTATTAAATCTTATTGTCTCCAACTTGGTTTTCTTGACGGCAAAATGGGTTTTATTTTGGCAATCTCCATCGCCGAAGGGTCTTATTATCGTTATTTGAAATTGATGTTACTTGCCAAGCAAAAGCCACAACGGGAACAAATTTAAGATGCTACTTGTGTTCATGTACCATCGTATTGGGCGACCTGACTTGCCAGAAGCAGCTACGCTTTTTCAGCGGCACATACAAGAATTAATGCACCATTA
>JBAUEV010000280.1:0-8084 GCA_049678805.1 Gammaproteobacteria bacterium | reverse complement strand
TATCCCAACCAAGGACATGGCTACTCCCATGCGGCCATTTATTTGCGTCAAGATGCATCGGGAATTTGGGTATTGGACCAATGGCGTGGACAACCCGTTCACCAACGGCATATTCTTTTCACTAATAACTACACTCGACATATCAGCAATAACAGTAATGCGTATTCTGTGATTCGTTAGCATGAATGCCTCGGCACGCCATTATTCAAAACTTGACTATTTGCTGATGGCAATAGATCAAGGTGTGCGCACCCTTACAGGGGGTAATCAAACAGCCCAACGCAGCAACCCTGCGACTGACATGGCAGAAACAGCATTAACACGAAAACAACAACGTCATAGTGCAGGTTTAATGCGGGTTAACCATGTAGGAGAAGTTTGTGCTCAAGCACTTTATGCAGGACAAAGTTTAACAGCACGTGCAGAAAATACCCGCACTGCAATGCAACAAGCAGCACTAGAAGAAAATGACCACCTTGTTTGGTGCCGCGAGCGCTTGCAAGAATTAAACAGCCACACCAGCTACCTTAATCCGCTTTGGTATGGTTATTCTTTGGCGCTGGGTGTATTAGCAGGATTATTGGGGGATGCCTTTAGCCTAGGATTTATTGTTGAAACAGAACGTCAAGTAATTGCTCATTTAGAAAATCACCTACAACGCCTGCCTGCTAGAGACCAAAAAAGCCGTAAAATCATCGCACAAATGCGTGAAGATGAAAGCCACCATGCCAGTTCTGCAACCCAGGCAGGCGCCAAAGAACTCCCTTCCACTGCAAAATTTGCAATGAAATGCATGTCTAAAGTAATGACCACAACGGCTTATTGGTTGTGATAAAAGGCATTTTTGCTTGCTGATTAGGCACTAATCCAGTACTATGCATCGAGATTGCTTGCTAATATGGGCAAATAATCCTTTGTTATTGTTCAATCGGAGACTTTAGTGTATGTCAAATAAGATTTTCGTAGGCAATCTTGCCTACTCTGCCAGTGAGGCTGAATTAGAAACAGCTTTTGGGGATTTTGGTCCAATTCACGAAGTAAAAATCGTTATTGATCGCGAAACGAAAAAATCACGTGGTTTTGGGTTTATTACTTTTCAGTCGGCTGAAGCCGCTGATCGTGCACAACAAGAAATGAATGGTAAAGACCTTAACGGTCGTCCATTACGAGTTAATGCTGCCCGCAGCAAAGACTTCCAAGAAGGGCGCGAATAATAATGGATTGATAAGCGCTGCAAAGTTTTCTTAGCGGCGCTTATCCCTCTAACGGACTATCAGGCGTAATCGGTTTAGCATGTGTCTCAATAAACTTAATGATTTTCCCAGCAATATCCTCATTTGTTACCGTCTCAATACCTTCTAATCCAGGGGAAGAATTAACTTCTAGTACTAATGGTCCTCGTTGCGAGCGTAATAAATCCACACCCGCTACGTTTAATCCCATGACTTTTGCTGCTTGTTCAGCTGTTTGACGTTCTTCTGCGGTAATCTCAATAAAAGAGGCCTTACCACCACGATGAATATTAGAACGAAACTCATTGGGATGTGCTTGCCGCCGCATGGCTGCCACCACTTCACCATCCACTACAAAACAACGAATATCGGCCCCATGTGCCTCTTGAATATATTCTTGCAATAAGAAGTTGGTACGCAAACCAAAGAAAGCTTCCGCTACACTTTTCGCAGCTTTAGTGGAGTCGGCCAATATCACACCGATTCCTTGAGTGCCTTCTAACAATTTAATCAGCAAGGGGGCACCACCTACCATTTTAATTAAATGATGAATATCTTCTGGAGAATGTGCATAACCTGTGATGGGTAAGCCCAACCCTTTGCGAGACAATAATTGTAAAGCACGCAATTTATCACGCGAACGGGTAATGGCAATAGAAGAATTGACGCAAAAAACGCCCATCATTTCAAATTGGCGTACCACAGCAGCACCATAAAAAGTGATAGACGCGCCAATCCGTGGGATTACCGCATCATATTGCAGTAAAGCCTTACCTTGATAATGTACTGAAGGACGATGTGAGGTAATATTCATATAACAATGCAGACTATTAATTACTTCGACTTGATGTCCGCGCTGTTGTGCAGCCTCTACTAAACGACAGGTAGAGTAAAGTTTAGGCCGTAGCGATAAAATGGCAATTCTCATTATAATTTTCCTTTATATTTGCCAGCTAAGTAAGATGATGCGGGATTGACTAGCAAACGATTATGGATGGCGGTTCGTCCCAACAACATACGAAATCGCATATTATCACGATTGGTAAGCGTAATTTCAATTGGCCAAGATTGTCCGTCTATTATCATCGGGGTAACAATGACATAACGTCGCTCGCGGTGCCCTCCTGAGTCAGACACCCACCGTATATCTTTCACTTCTGCTTCGCATTTTATCACTATATCCTTTCGACTTTGCAAAGGATGTAAATCAAAGTATAGCCAATGTTTATCCTCTTTTTTAAAGGGCTTAATAGCAAAAGCATGTAATGCGGATGTACGCGCGCCGGTATCAACTTTTACTTTGATATGTTCAACTCCCAACTCTGGTAAAGATAACCATTCGCGCCACCCTACTTGAATGAGTTGACGGTGGTTAGCGCCATTCGTTGGCCGTCCATTGGGTGTTTTACGTTGCACTTTACCTATCTCCCTCTTTCAGACAAAACCAAATTCTGTGATTAAGGCTATTCCCTACAAGCGAATGGTCAATGTGGTTTGGTGCGACTTGATTAATAGCCCACAATGCCCCTTATAATAGACAAATGCAAAAACAGGAACAATATACCACTTGGTGGGGCACTTTTCAGTTCGAAAAAGACCAAGCGTGCTACTGGCAGCTTGGCAGTTGCCTACTCTCCATTGTTAGAACTATCGAAGAATGGCAGATCGCGAGTACTTATGCAGACGAACTTGCCGACCAACCTGCGCAAATTGCTGTACCAAAATTGTCCTATCACAGTAAACACTCACCCATCTTTAAACACTTCGGCTTTGCTGCCACGACTTCAGAAATTACTTTGCTGCCAGTATTAGCTAGCCGTAATCAGGTATCACGTCCCGAATTTCCTTTTTACGTTCCTGCAGGGCAAAAAGTTATTTTGTACATTAGCTCGCCCGCTTGGGTCTGCGTGTCACTTGGTCAATCGAAACAAATCTTGCATGAAATCCCTACCCAACTGCAATCAGACACCTGGTTTGGCAGCAATACTCGCAGGGGAGAATTATGTTACGCCAGTCACACACGCTGTCGCCGCCAATTTGATCCTGCACTGTTGCAGCCTCATCGTATTATTAGCACAGTAACGATTATCAACAATGCTTCACAGAATCTTTTAATAGAGCGATTAAAACTTCCATTACCCTATTTATCAGTTTATTGTTGTCAGCAAGGTTATCTTTGGACTGAAGATTTAACGATGGAGCATAAAACATCTAGCAGGGGAGCAATTGTACATATTGAAAAAGGTTTACCACATATGGCTCAACAACCACAACAAATTAGCAAACCACGTTTATTGCCTAAATCGGGTGGGATTATTGATATGATAACTGAGTTTCTATGAGAGGTGCAGGTGAATAATTCTTTAGTTACTTCCATCCCGTGGTTTACCTGGAGCAAACTGCTTGCGTTGCTAAAAGCCACAATACTTGTATTACTAGGATTTATTATTGCAAAAACCGTATCAACGTTATTAGCCAAAAGTCTTGCAAATCGAGTCGCACGCCATCAGCGGCAACTGATTCGTCGTATTGTGTTTTATGTGATTTTTATCCTGTTCTTAATTGCCGCATTGCAGCATTTGGGCTTTCAATTAAGCGTCTTACTTGGTGCAGCGGGCGTGGTTACGGTTGCATTAGGTATTGCCGCACAAACTTCAGTATCTAATATTATTAGCGGATTTTTTCTCATTGCCGAACAATCTTTTTTGCTTGGCGATACTATTACTGTGAATAATGTAACGGGTGAAGTGCTATCAATTGATTTATTATCAATTAAAATTCGCACTTATGATAATACGTTTGTTCGCATCCCCAATGAAACTCTCATTAAAGCGGATATCATTAATTTAACGCGTTTTCCGATTCGTCGTTTTGATATACCCATAGGCATAGCCTATAAAGAAGATTTAGCTAAAGTGCGGGAAATATTATTAAACACAGCGGATAAAAATCCTTTGTGCTTGGAAGAACCAAAACCAGCGGTTTATATATTAGGATTTGGTGCTTCTGCGATTAATTTACAATTTTCAGTCTGGTCATCACAAAGGAATTTTCTAGACTTAAAAAATGCCATTCAGGAAGATATTAAAAGAGCACTTGAGGAAAATAGCATTGAAATACCATTCCCGCAAATTACCCTTAGCGCCTCAAGTATTACCGAACCTTTTCCGGTGCAGGTAAAATAAGTAGTACCAAGTATCCCTCGCAGCCGTTTCAGCAAACTACACCCCTTTATGAATTAGTTGAGAACCAAATAAAATCAGATGGAAAATCAAATAATGCAAAACAAAGGCTCATATCTCTTGGTTCTTTTTTACCACTCAGTAAGGCTACAATTGTTTTTTAAGCAAAAATAAGCTGTGGTTCTGGAGGCTGAGGTGGGATGCTTCTAATTATCATTTCTTATCCAATATGTGGAGTAGTTTTTTAGTTACAAAAACGGGCGTGGATCACCTTTGCCTTCACGTATCACCTTTGGCACGCCACTGACCAAATCAATGACCGTGGTAGGTATAATCTCGCCAGCACCACTGAGAATGATTAAATCAACTTGTGATTGCAACCGATGACTGATTTCTTCAGGATCCGTTAACGGTCGGTCATCGCCTGGTAATGACAACGTTACACTTAACAATGGCTGCCCTAACTCTGCCAATAAAGCCTGAGTAACTGCATGATGCGGAATACGCAAACCAATGGTTTTGCGCTTAGGATGTTGTAATCGTCGCGGCACTTCATGCGTCGCCGGTAAAATAAAAGTATAAGGGCCAGGGGTATAAGCCTTAAGTAAGCGAAACGTGGGATTATCTACCGTGGCATAGTTTGCTACTTGCGATAAATCACGGCATATCAGCGTAAAATGATGTTGCGGGTCCAACTGTCGTAGCTGGCGAATACGGTCTTGTGCAGTTTTTTCGCCAATCTGGCAACCCAAAGCATAGGCGGCATCGGTTGGATAAACTATTACACCACCTTGCTGCACGATTGCCACAGCTTGGCGAATAAGGCGCAGTTGCGGATTATCAGGATGGATGTGAAATAACTGCCCCACAATGAATGATCTCCTTTCGATTTCCAATACTGAAAATTTCCCTGATTATTGATATAATTACCCTATTTCAGGTTATAATAATTATTACCATTTTGACACATAAAATTCTCTAAGAGGCATGGCTATGCTAATTTTATATGAAAAAAACTTAAATCCGCTAACTCATGAAATATGAAATTGAAATTGACCGAAGAGCGTTAAAAATTTTACAAAAAATCCCTACGAATGATAGAAATAAGTTAATTGATGCAATCGAACGTTTAGCCTCCAATCCAAGACCGGCAGGTGTTAAAAAGCTTGTAGGACGCGATGGTTGGGGCATCACCCAACCCCTTTAAACAAAGGAAAATTTGTAAGCAACAAGTGTATAATATAGTGCTATTTCTTAAAAGGTGCTCACTCATGCAACCACTTTTCGATTTATTACCTATTTTGTTGTTTTTTATCACTTTCAAAGTGTACGGCGTATATGTAGGTACTGCTGTAATGATGGGATCATCCTTGCTACAAAATGCAATCTATTGGCTTATTCACCGCCGCTTTGAAAAAATGCAGCTGTTGGTATTAGGGTTGGTATTAGTGCTGGGAACTTTCACCTTAGTGTTCCATAATCCTTTATTCATCAAATGGAAACCCACCGTCATCTATTGGCTATTTGCCTTGGTATTCGCTGGCAGTCAATGGATAGGCAAAAAATTGCTAATCCGACACATGCTAGAATCCAGCGTCAAATTTCCAATTAACATTTGGCGGCAATTAAACCTTATATTTGCTGTGCTTTTTCTTCTCATGGGCGTGCTTAATTTGTATGTAGCCTATTACTTTAGCACCAATACTTGGGTTAATTTTAAATTATTTGGTGCTTTAGGATTCACGGTGGCGTTGACTGCGTTTTTAGCCTTCTATATGGTGAAATTCGGTGAAAATATTCCAAAACCAGCGAAAAATCAGCAAAAATAAAAAACCGTGAATTCTTCTATCCAACGTATTCAACAACGTTTACAACAAACTTTACAACCTAGCGTATTAACGGTAGAAGATGAGGGGCATTTACATCGTGGGCATGCTAATGAAGGGAAAGGACATTTCGCTATTACCATTGCTTCGCCATTATTTGCTGGAAAAAATCTGCTACAATGCCATAAAATGGTATATAACGCACTCAGCGATTTAATGAACACGGATATTCATGCATTAAAAATCAAAGTAGTAGCATCAGGTGAGGATTAATTTAGCAAGAATTATTTTATCTGAAAAATAGCTTCCCACTGGCTCTTGAAAACGTTAATGGATAAAAATTTAGAAGGACAGACCCAATAATGGATTTTCTACTAATCGGAATTGTTTTAGTCTTTTTTGGCCTTTGTTTTGGCCTAATAAAATTTTTCGCTACTTTATCAAGGAATGAATAACGATGCTTTATTGGATTTCTGGCATAATTGCTGTTGGTTTATTTAGTTATTTACTGATAGTTTTATTTAAACCCGAATTATTTTAATTTGAAATAGAGAAAGGATTCTGCATGACTGAAATTGGCGTATTTCAAGTCATATTGTATTTAGCTGTCATACTAGCACTGGTTAAACCTTTGGGCTGGTATATGACACGTGTGTATCAAGGCACACCCTGTGGTCTCAATCAACTTTTAAATCCTGTTGAACGAATCATTTACCGTCTCAGTGGTATTCGTCCAGAGCAAGAAATGAATTGGGTGAGCTATCTAACGGCCATGTTACTTTTTAATGCATTGGGTTTATTAGCCGTTTATGCCATCCAACGCCTCCAACAGTTTCTCCCCCTCAACCCGCAACATTTTCCCAATGTTGCTCCTGAGCTAGCCTTTAATACCGCAGCAAGTTTCACCACCAATACCGACTGGCAATCCTATAGTGGCGAAAACAGCCTAAGTTATTTAACTCAAATGCTCGCGCTGACAGTACAAAACTTTCTTTCGGCCGCTAGTGGCATGTCTTTGCTAATGGCTTTAATACGCGGTATCGTAAGGCACGAAACCTCGCGATTGGGCAATTTCTGGGTCGATGTTGTTCGCGGCACACTTTATATTTTGTTACCTTTATCATTATTATTTGCCGTTATTTTAGCTTCCCAAGGGGTTATTCAAAACTTTAAACCTTATCAGCAAATCCATTTGATCCATTCTTTTACTTATCAACCGACCAGCACAACCAGTAAAGAATTAACAACACAAATTATTCCAATGGGGCCTGTGGCATCACAAGTCGCTATTAAACAGTTAGGAACCAACGGCGGCGGGTATTTTAATGCCAATTCTGCACATCCTTTTGAAAATCCCACCCCACTGACTAACTTTTTAGAAATGCTAGCGTTATTATTAATCCCCGCTGCTCTTTGTTACACCTTCGGCATGATGGTGAAAGATAAGCGTCAAGGCTGGGCTATTTTATTAGCGATGTTGTTAATCTTTATACCTTTCACAATAATGGCAATTGTCGCTGAGCAAAACGGTAATCCTAATTTCACCAAACTAGGGATCACTCTACAACCGCAAAAAGAGACTTACCCAGGTGGCAATATGGAAGGTAAAGAAACACGGTTTGGTATTGTAAATTCTGCACTTTGGGCAAGCGCTACTACTGCTAGCGGCAACGGTTCAGTAAGCGCTTACTATGATTCTTTCATTCCTCTCGGCGGTTTGGTGCCTTTATGGTTAATACAATTGGGTGAGGTGGTGTTTGGCGGCGTAGGTTCAGGATTATCAGGGATGTTGATTTTGATAATTATAACGGTTTTTGTTGCTGGCTTAATGGTTGGTAGAACAC
>JBAUEV010000279.1:0-6737 GCA_049678805.1 Gammaproteobacteria bacterium | reverse complement strand
CTGATTAAGAGTCAGATGCTCTACCAACTGAGCTAACGGCCCGTGGCCGGATTATATAGAAAACTTCTAGCAGTGGCTAGGCTTTACCAAGTATTGTGTGGCTCTGACTCGTCATTGCGACCCCGAGCGCTAGCGAAGGGGGAAGCAATCTAGAAACAATTTTTGAAAACCTGGATTGCCGCGTCGCTAACGCTCCTCGCAATGACGGGTCTCTGTGGATTGCCGCGTCGCTAACGCTCCTCGCAATGACGGATTTCGAGCACCAACGAATTACGTAACCCTTACAGCAAAGACGGATTTTTAATCTTTAACATTGTAGGGTGGGCAAAGAAGCGCAGCGACGTGCCCACCAAAATGAGTTTTAAGACTAGTGGGCACGCTAAGGCTTTGCACACCCTACGTTTTTATACAGTTTTATAGGTTTTTGACGTTTGATTACACCATCTGCAACATTAATTGGTTTAAACGCTTCACAAAACCAGCGGGGTCTTCGAGTTTGCCCCCTTCTGCAATCAATGCTTGCTCAAACAATAAATGTCCCCATTCTTTAAACGTATTGTCGTTGGTTTCAGCTTTTAAACGTTTTAATAATGGATGCTGCGGATTCAGCTCCAAAATAGGCTTACTGGTTAATAATGATTGTCCCGCTGCTTCAAATAATCGTTGCAAATGGATACTCATGCCTTGCTCATCAGCTACTAAACAAGCCGGTGAGTCTGTCAAACGCTTCGACAAACGTACATCTTTCACCTGCTCACCCAGAGTTTCTTTAACCCGTTTAATCAAACTGGCAAATGAATTTTCTAATTGCTGCTGCTCTTGCTCTTGTTCTTTATCTGCTGCTTCAGTATCAAGCTCTCCTTTAGCAACCGATTGTAATGGTTTATCAGCAAATGTAGTTAAATGCGCGACTAACCATTCGTCAATTCGATCCGACAGCAGTAATACTTCAATTCCACGCTTGCGGAAAATTTCCAAATGCGGGCTATTTTTAGCCGCAGCAAAACTATCGGCGGTAACGTAATAAATTTTCTTTTGCTCAGGCTTCATTCGCGCTACATAATCTTGTAATGATACTGTTTGTTCTAGGGTATCGGTATGGGTTGAAGTGAAACGCAATAAGTTGGCAACGACATCACGGTTGGCATAATCTTCTCCAGGACCTTCCTTCAACACCGAACCAAATGCCTGCCAAAACTGAGCATATTTCTCGGGATTTTCTTGCGCTAAATTTTCTAGCATCGTCAGCACACGTTTAGTAACGCCTATGCGCAAAGAATCAAGCATTTTATTATTTTGTAACTTTTCGCGCGATACGTTGAGCGGCAAATCGTTGGCATCAATCACTCCTTTGACAAAACGCAAATACCCTGGCAATAATTGTTCAGCATTATCCATAATGAACACACGTCGCACATATAATTTTAAACCACGTTGATAATCACGTTGCCACAAATCAAAAGGTGCGCGGGAAGGAATATAAAGTAAACTAATGTATTCTAATTTACCTTCTACTTTATTATGACTCCAAAGCAATGGCGGCTCAGAATCATGAGCAATATGGCCATACAATGCTTGATATTCTTCATCTTTAATCTCATTGCGCGACAAGGTCCATAATGCTTGAGCGCGATTAACCACTTCATCTTCAACAGCGATAGGTTGTTCCTGTTTTTCATCCTGTGGTAGTGGGATTTTTTTCATTACAATAGGTAACGGTAAATGATCGGAATATTTGGTGATAATATGCCGCAACCGCCAGTGATCGAGGAATTCTTTTTCATCAGGTTTTAAATGAAGAATCACTTCAGTGCCACGTACTAGTTGTTCGATATTCCGTACGGTATATTCACCTTCACCGTTAGACTCCCAATAGACACCTTGATCGGTTTGCATACCAGCACGTCGAGTTTTCACGATCACTTTGTTGGCGACCACAAACGCCGAATAAAATCCCACCCCAAATTGACCAATCAGCTGGCTATCTTTGGCTTGATCTTGAGTCAAGTGTTTAAGAAATTCGCGGGTACCGGATTTAGCAATAGTGCCTAAATTATCTATGACTTCTTCGCGGCTCATACCAATACCGTTATCACGTACGGTAATAGTTTGCTCAGCTTCATTAAAATCCACCCAGATTTTTAATTCCGAGTCATTTTCATATAACGCGGCATCGGATAGGGCAGCAAACCGTAGTTTATCAATAGCATCCGCAGCATTGGCTACCAATTCGCGCAAAAAGACTTCTTTATTGCTGTAAAGTGAATGGGTAACAAGATGTAATAGTTGTTTAACTTCAGTCTGGAAACTCAGGGTTTCAGTTTGTTCTTGTAGCGTTGTCATGGGTGATTCCTTAAAGATTATCGTAAAGACGATATTGGGGCAAAATGATAAATTTCAAGCCCCTCTTCCTCGGGTCATGGGTTTATACATAAGTAGGCTTAAAACTTAAACACTTTTTATTGAGTGGACCCCGCGGTCGATGCCGCGGGGTTTCGAATATTTTAAGGGAATTATAGGACACTGATTTACCGGACACTCATGCGCCTTCGCTGACATGACAAATTTTAACTTAATCTGACATTGTCTGAAATATGTAATGCAGATTTATACAAATTAGCCAATTCATCCGTTTTTTCCTATTGCTTATTTTGTTTATACCATTGCGTAATTTTTTGAGGCACTCTAAGCGTTCTTCATCCTCCCTCACGGCTCACAATTTTACGTAATTTCTGCAATGCTTCTAACTGAATTTGGCGCACTCGCTCGCGGGTTAGGCCAATGGCCTCTCCCACTTCTTCCAGCGTAGCACTTTTATACCCATGCAAACCAAAGCGGCGCATTATCACTTCTTGTTGTTTATCAGGTAATTGATTTAGCCATTCTTCAACATGAGCTTGTAAATCACTATCCACTAATAAATCAGCCGGATCTAAATTATTTTCATCAGGAACAATATCTACCAATGATTTTTCAGTATCCTGCATGACTGGCACATCAATAGAAGTAGCGTCTTTATTAAGGTCTAAAATATGGCGAATTTCTTCAATAGGTTTGTCAACGGCGATAGCAATTTCTTCACAAGTAGCCTCATGATCGAGCTTTTGACTGAGCTGGCGCGCAGCGCGCAAATAAATATTTAATTCTTTCACTATATGAATCGGTAAGCGAATGGTGCGACTCTGATTCATGATGGCGCGCTCAATGGTTTGTCGAATCCACCAAGTTGCGTAGGTTGAAAAACGGAAACCACGTTTGGGATCGAATTTTTCAACTGCATGCATCAAACCCAAATTGCCTTCTTCTATTAAATCTAAAAAAGCGAGGCCACGATTGACATAACGACGTGCAATTTTAACAACTAGGCGCAGATTGCTTTCAATCATTTTTTTTCTGGCAGCTTCATCCCCTTGCTGAATTAATTTGGCAAGACGAATCTCTTCTTTAGCTGTCAGTAACGAAGCAAAACCAATTTCATTGAGATAAATCTGAGTAGGATCACGAGTTTCATCAGTGCGCGGCAGTTCACTGAGAGCAGCTTTTTTTTCCTGTTCTGTTTCCTCGAGCGTAACCACTTCTTCAATTTTCTCGGAATCTTCCAACAGCTGAACAGGCTCTAAAACCTCCTCCTCAGAAATAGATACTTCGAGTTTTGCTGTTTTTTTAGCAACAGGTAAATCTTTGGCTTTTTTGGCTTGCCGACCTTTCTGCTTCCTTGCCACATTCGCTCCTTGAAATGCTTGCAACATCCAGGTTGCTCAATCCTCGCTATAGGCTGAAACGTTTTTGTGACCGCTTCATCTAAACCCCACTTGGGATTACTATACCCATTACACCTCAAGATGCAATTTTTAACAACCCATCTTGCTTCGAACTTTTCAATAAAGACAACGGGGCAACAGGTTTGCCATTTAGACGCACTTCAAAATGTAACTCTGCTTGGCCACTTCTCCCTGTCCCCATTTGTGCAATAACTTGCCCAGCCTTAACCACCTGGCCTTCTTTAACCAACATCAACTTATTATTAGCATAAGCACTCAGATATTGATCGTTATGCTTGATGATAATTAAATTGCCATACCCCGGCAAGCTAGCGCCACAATAGACGATTTTACCAGATGCAGCCGCGATCACTGGCTCACCCAATTTACCGGCGATGTTAATTCCTTTATTGCCACCCGGTATCGGCCGAAAACCTTGCACTACTCGACCCTGCGCCGGCCAATGCCAACCCGTTACTAATACATTATGTTCAACCCCACTAGGTGCTTTTACTACCTCTGAAGCAGGCTGCTTAGCAGATTGTTCAGCTAAAACAGGACGGAAAGTAACATTTGGCATGGCTCGTGTTTTGACAGAATGAGCTCTCTGTGACGAAGCAGCCGAGGCCATATACAATACTCGTCCCACCTTAATAGCATAGGGGGGTGATAAATGGTTTATGCGTGCTAGGTCGCGAAAATCCATATCAAACGCCCAGGCAATTGAATAAAGTGTATCGTTCTGTTGTACAACGTAATGGCTACGTTGCCCAGTGGGTAAGTGCCAACCATTTACAATAGGCGCCGGATGAGGATTGTCGCCAGCACAAGAGGTCAACAATAATAATATGAAGAAACACAACTGTTTCCTCCCCCCGCAAGGGGGAGGATTAAGGCGGGGGTGCTCTAAAATATTTTTCATTAAAAACGCCTAAAAACAATTATTTTAATCACCCCCACCCTAGCCCTCCCCCTTCAAGGGGAAGGGAATAATTCGAATTATACAAACCGATAAACGCAATAAGCTATTATCCCAAGCACTACCACTGCCCACCCTAGAATATCAATATAACGCTTTAGCAAACGCTCCATAGGCTCGCCACCCCATAGCATTAACCATGCCACTAAAAAGAATCGCGAACCACGTCCAATAAACGAAGCAATAATAAACGGGACTAAATGAATGTGCAGTGTACCGGCCGCAATGGTAAAAAGTTTATAAGGCAACGGGGAGAACCCAGCAACAAAGATAATCCAAAATCCCCATGCATTAAACCATTGCTGAATTTGGTCATAAGCCGGTTGATAACCTAAACGCTGTAGATAAGGATGGATCAGAGTAAAGAAAAATAACCCAATTAAATAACCAAATACCCCACCTAAGGTAGAAGTGATCGTGGTCAAAAAAGCGTACCACCAGGCTCGCTGTGGTTTAGCTAATGCCATAGGCGCTAGCATCACATCTGGTGGAATGGGAAAAAAAGAAGATTCGCTAAAACTTAAACATGCTAAATAATACGGTGCATGCCGATGTTGAGCCCAACGCATAACCCAACTGTACAAAATAGAAAATAATCGCATAAAGCTACTCAAATCAAATGTTGATTAAAAGTTTCTGCCCATTTTGCAACCTGGTCAAAGGTTTTGTAATGAGTCCAATCAATTTGTAAAGGTGAAATGGAAACCTTCCTGTTACTCACGGCATAAAAATCAGTGCCTGGTCCTGCATCTTGTTCTTTACCAGCTGGCCCTATCCAATACACAGTACGCCCTCTTGGGTCTTGCTGCTTGATAGTAGGTGCAGCGCGATGTCGGGTACCCAGTCGGGTTATTTCAAATCCTTTTAATTCAGCAAAGGATACATCCGGTACATTCACATTCAAAATGGTAGTTGCAGGCAAAGGATCGGTTATAAGCTGTTGTACCAACAAACGGGCAACGGCCGCTGCTGTTTCATAATTTTGGCAATTCTCGCCCGCCAGAGAAATAGCAATTGCCGGTTTTCCCAAAAAACGCCCTTCAATGGCCGCAGCGACGGTGCCCGAATAAAGTATATCATCACCTAAATTGGCGCCTTCATTAATGCCTGATATCACCATGTCCGGGTCTTTTTCCAATAAACCTGTTAAAGCCAGATGCACACAATCGGTAGGTGTACCCGCTACCACAATCGCGCCATTATCCAAACGTCGGATATACAGTGGGGCATCCAAGGTTAACGAGTTACTAGCGCCGCTGCGATTACGATCAGGCGCAATCATATCGACTTCGGCAATTTCACGCAAAGTGGTTGCCAATACATTAATGCCTGTAGCGAAGATACCGTCATCGTTGCTAATTAGAATGTGCATGGTTGGTAAACAGCGGTTTGAAAAAGATTGTTTACTATAAGGGGTAATCGGTCTTAATTCAAAAAATATGTTGGCATTGGCCGTAGGGTAGGCAAAGCGCGCCCCGCACCCTATAACGAATACAAGGCATGCTTATTGTTGCCTGGAAGCGTCCGGCGACGTGCCTATCGTTTCAATTCATCGGGATATGCTTGGACTACAGCTCAAACTCTCCTGCCCTTCCTTCTCCTTCCAATGTGAAATTATCTCTTTAATTTCGCGTTTAATATCGGTTTCTGGGGGAGACCAGGAAGAATTTAATATATCTCGTACAAACTCTAGACCTTCTTTACTTTTAATAAAGCGAACAGAATCAATTATAGCGACTTTAGCTTCTTCCTTAAATAATATTGCATCAATCGGTATTTTATAATCCCGCTCAAATTCAGGAGCTTCTCCACCGTAAATATAATATAAATAGGTTATCGCATTCTCTATAAGGCAAATATCTAATTTACCTTTATCGGAATAATTCATTTCCTCCATTATAATGGCCTGCTTGAACCAATCTATGGCTGATCCTGCTACAGTTTGTCGGACACATCGAACAGAGTAAACTAACTGTTAGAGGTGTATTATGGCAAAG
>JBAUEV010000278.1:0-12252 GCA_049678805.1 Gammaproteobacteria bacterium | reverse complement strand
GTGCACCACTGGCCAATGTTGTAATGAAAAGTTCTGGGAGAGCGGCGCCGAGGGCTGAGGCAAGTAAAGGTGCCACTTCAGGTAGCAATGCCATCACTGCGACGCCAACGACAACTTCTAACACTTCATCAAAGAAACTATGGTGGTGATGATGATGTGGCGGAGGAGGCGGCGGTGGTGGGGGAGGTGGTGGCGGCATGGGCATGTTGGGGTAAAGGTCGCCTATGATCGCCATGGGATTATAGACTGGATATTCACCCCTCCAGTTGTGGACGTTGGTGTTGACCAAACTCGGAATGCGTAAGGTCATACCCGATGGGACGGGGTCTTGTGCGGCATAGCCATTCGCTTCGGCAATTATGTTAGCTAAGGTCGAATCGCCATAAACAATCTGGGCGATTTGGTCAAAGGTTTGGTTGTCAGCGGCTGTATATTGCTGAGGTGCCGGTGGTGGAAAGTGCTCGCTGACAGGGGTGAAGTTAAGATCAAAATTAACGTCTGCCGGTACACCTTGGGTAAGTTTGTCCGGCAAATCGCCAAAGCGTCCAACAGCATTACCGTTGGCATCATAAAAATAATATTCGCGTTTGCCGCCGGCTTCGCCATCGGTTTTAAGCACAATGCGTCCTTCGGCATTGGTGATAAAGTTACGAAAGTTGTCTTTAAGATTACCTTCGAGAGAAGCTATATTGCCGTTGGCATCATAAGTAGCAAAGACGGTGCCATAGGCACTAAAACCATTGTTATCATGACGTTGCCCCGCTGTTTGTACGATTTTGAGATCGTCAAAACCGACATAGGTGGTTGTTAAATTATCGGTGATGGTTTGAGTGGGCGTTGGGGGAGGTTCCGGGACTTGAACTTGAGTGACTTGGGTGGTGTTGCGACCGGTATTATCAAAACCCGTAAATTGTGTGGTTTCGGTAATGGTTACCGGAGTATTGGAGCCTTGAGGGGTAAAGGTGGTTAGATCGGTTTGCTGGGAAATCCAACTATTGGCATTGTAAGTGGTAGTCGTCGTTTCTTGTTTACCTTCGTCATTAGGGGATTGGTTGTAAGAGATGCGGCGTTGTGCTTTGTCATAGGTGTATGTGGTATTCGCATTGACTGGAAAAGGTTTTTGTTTGGAGTTGGTGGTTCCTGCTTGAGTGGTAACGAGCAGACCGTTGGGTAAGTAAATCAAGACGTTGGTCTGTTGAAAAAGAGTATTATCTAAACGTGTTTCGATCTGGCGCCAACCCGAAGCGTTGTAGGCAAGTTGAGTACCTTTACCCATGTTGATATGAATACGGCCATTAATAAGATCGCCTTGGGTGATAAGCATGCGATCGGCTTCATTGTAGGTGTACCAATTTTGTTGGCAGAGGGTAGGATTGTTGTCAGGATCATAATAGACGATCGTAGAACGCCGATTGCCTTTGGCATCGTAGCTGTACAATCCTTCGATACGGGTATCACGATTACGAATTAACCAACCACAAGCGTTAAACTCGAGGTAGGTTTCCTGATAGACCTGGCCATCACTGGCGATAAAGCGTTCACCGATGCGTCGTCCAGAAGCATCCAGATAGTAACGGGTGGTAAGTTGTACACTATCATCGAGTTGGTAGGCTACATAGCCTGCTTCATTGTAAAGATATTGTAACGATTGCGCTGGGACAGGTACTTTTTTCCAACCAGCGCCATATTGCTGGCCATGATCGCCGCCTTGGCCACTTTGTTGAGTTACTTGTTGTAGGAAGTTGCGTTTATACGTAATGACAGCGCCACTTTTATCAGTATGCGATTGAGCATTGCTAAAATAATCGCGTACCCATGCTAACGGTTTCGCGGTGCCATCATTTTGCGTAAGAGGCTGACCATTGCGGTCATAAGTTGTTGTGCTGATTTGACCAAGTGGTTGATAAGTGGTTGTTACTTGCCCTTGGCTGTTGTAGTCAAAGCGTGTGGTTTGCCCCTCGCCATTGGTGGCGCTCAAGCGTTGTTTGAATTCATTGTAGGTATAGGAATCTGGCCAACCGGCAGCATCGATGTCATTGATAAGGCAATCACGCAAGTCATAGCTGTGTTGGATAATATATTTTTGAGGGTCGTGAATATAAATCACACGTCCAAACGCATCGCGATCGAAAATTTGATAGACACCATCACCCAATACGGTTTTGGTGGTTTCGCCTGCAGCATTGCGCCAATGTGCAGTAACATGACCGTTGGGATCACGGACAGCGATGGTACGACTGCGCGCGTCATAGCCATAATTGGTAGTGGGGTTCATTAAGCTGGTGGTACCATCTTCATGGGTAATGGTGATTTTCGGTTCGGTTTTAACCAGCATTTTGTTTTGATCGTTGTAAGTAAATGCAGTGGTATTACCTAAGGTATCGGTACTTTGTAGGATGTTATTCCAGCGATCGAGTAATTGCTGTTGAACAGGATAAACGACTTCCTCTATTTCAGGCGTGTTAGTGGTATAAAAATGATCGTTGTAACCACCCACTGTAAATTGCCCCATGGCATAACCGTTAGCATTTATTTCAGCGACGCCACTTAAATCCACTGCTTTATTATTTTGATCGAATGCTTTAAGACGGAAGGGATACGCGTTAGAAGGTAGTTCAGCAGTATTGGCAACCATGCCATGACCCGTGAATGTGGCGGGTAAAGAACGCCAGGCAGGTGTGGAAAGTGTGGTGTCTAAATATTCCAATTCTACCGTTTTAATGGCTTCAGGTAGTGGGGAAAAGTAAAGTGCGCGGAAGCGGAAGTGGCTGACAAGTCCAGCCAGATCACCCAACTTACCATCCATTTGATAGGGTGCTTCATCAAACAGAGGTACCCAGTCTTGTCCGATCTGCAACCTGAGTTTAGCATGAGTAATTTGAAAACTTGCATAGGCGCGTTGGTTAATTGAGTCGATAATTAAAGATAAAGTAAGTGGAAAAGCAAGTGATGCACGACCATAATCAAAACCATTTGCCCACGGCATTGGCGGATTTCCAATAGCCATTAAACAACTGTAAACTACTCGCAAAGGCATATCATTCAGATCTTTAGCAAATTCCCATTTCATAGTGTAAGCCGGATATAAAATGGGAACAGTTTGCAACATATCATTCGGATCTTCAGCAGACTGCGATTTCATACTGGAAACTGAATATGAATTGGAGGAAGTTATCGTACCCATTGGTAAATCATCTTGGGCAATTTCGCGAGCGATGAGATGCGGAGAAGGATGCAAGGTGAAAATAGTAATCGGTTGTGATACAGGCGCTGTTGCAGGTTGTGAATTAAGTTGTAATACCTGATATTGATAATTTTGGGGATTTGGAACTGAAGATATATCTACCCGTCGCATGCCATTCATCCAAGCCGTTGTCGCTAAGAGTTGAACGACGTTGCCATTTTGTATGACTGCAACAGCCTCTTGAGTAAGTGATTTTGAAGTAGGAATCAGATAGAGGAAAGGTGGAATACTGGTTTCATTAGCAAAAATTCCACAATGACCGTTGCCAATATACCAAGGTTGTTGCTGAGCATCCAAGGCATAAAGTTTATTGATAATAGAAGATTTATTGACACCATTGGGAAAAGAAGGAGGGGGTTCAACAGGGAAAATATGACTACCAGCGGAAGCTATAAAATTCTCGCCCTCATAGGTGGGTGCCCGATCTTGTGATGAAGAATCAAAATAACCATAACGTCCCTGCAATTGGTTGCAGCCCGGCGGCAAATCTGACCAACTAATTTTACTGGAATAAACAGTGGGATTTGTTGGAGATAATGGGTTATTACCCTCTAGCAGCAATGGCACAGCTTGCATAATCAGTTGTGTACTATGTGCTTCTAGTTTAAAACCCGCATCAGACGTTTGATTGATCCCAATCGGTGTGCCGACTTTGTTAAAACCATAAATCGGACGGAAGGTGTAGGTGCCAGACACTTGGTCGCCTAGCTCTACTTGGTAGCGCCCTACAACATTGGTGGTAGTAACAGCTACGCGAGTGATAACATTGCCATTCTGAATCACTTCCACACCTGCTAATGGAACGTTATTTGCATCGCTGGTTTTACCTGTTATTACAATTGCACTATCCCTGATTTGAGTTATCACAATATGCTGGCTACCAGCGGTATTGTCGGTATCCAAGGAAATTTCACCGACACCTTGGAATAAGGGGATGTTTTCGGTTTGGTTGGTGGCCGGGTCGTGGTAGAAATAGGTGATTTCATATTCGTAAACATCTGCGATAAAAGCAGAAATATTGGTGCCCATACGACCGTTGTTGATAACTACCGGTAGAATTTTAGCGGTACTGGGATCGCTGCCTTTAAGCCAAAGTTTGAGGGTTGCAACAAAATTTTGATCGCTGGGTTGCGGCCAACTGAGGCTATAGGTACCAAAAGCGGGGTATTGTTTGCCCACAGTGAGTGATGTGTAGAGCGGTTGCGGTGAGCCGGGTTTTAAACGTTTAAATACCGGTTGTTTTTGACTAATGATACGGCCTTGGTCATCACGCACTATTTCAGTGCGCATAAGTTGGGTGTAATCCCAGGTTTGCAATTTGGATAAATCATCATAACTATAAGTGCTGAGATTGTTGTTTTGTGAGCGAAGGGTGGCAGTTTGTTGTCCACGCACGTCGTACAGTTGGATGGTGTAAACACCATTGCCTTGGTTAGTTGCCCAGCAATGTCCTGCTTGGTCGTAACAATTTATCATCGGCCAATTTTGACCGTCAGGCCCTTCAGCAATGACTTCACCAAATGCGTTGTATTGATGGAAAGTCGAGGTGTCTTGGCTGGTGTCGTATTCACGACGATGATCGCTGAGCGTTTGACCGATCGCATCGTAGTCCCAGCGCAATTGGTAGAGGCTTTGCACGTGATTGCTGCCTTGCCAACCGGTTACCCATTGCCATTGGCGAGCGGTTTTTTTTGTAGCAGTGAAACTGTAATAAGTAAGTGCTCCTGCTGGGTCTTGGGTGGTGATGTTAAGACCGCGAACGTCATAGAGGCGTAAGGTGAGTTGTGCGGGTGGCAGATTGTCTTCAGCGATAAAGGCTTGATTAAAGGTGGAGTCGTCTAGTGCGATGATGGGTTTATCGCCTACCGCGGTGACGACTTCAAAATCATCATCGTCTTCTAAGGTTAGATTGCTTGCGCCTTCATTTACGGTTGCACTGAGATTTTTTTCGCGAGCGAGGCGAAGAGCAGGTTGAGTTTGCAATTGTCGATGGATGGTTTGGAGAGCTTGTTGGTGTGGTGAAGTGAGTACTTGGCTGGTGCGCAAGCGGCTGGCTTCGTTACCCAAAGCGTTGTAACCACGTCGTTGAATTTCTTGAGAGAGAGTGGTGTCATTCTGATTAACACGTGGGATGCTAAAAGATGCGCTAATCCTTCCTAATTCGTCATATTCAATAGTGGCTTTAGCACCGTCTTCATAGGTGGTAGTTGTGATTCGTCCTAAAGGATCGCGTTGGTATGTTTTAGTGAGGTCTTGAGGGGCAAGATCACTCATCTGTGGTTTACCGGTGGCATCTAAACTGATTTGTTGAGTAACAATGCCGACTCGAGTTTCGCTGAGTAATTGACTTAAAACATCATAGGTAAAGTGATACTGCCGACCTTTGGGAAAAGCCGATATTTTTTGTTGCAGTTGTGTATACGTTATATCAAGTTGATCGGACGCAAGGTTGGTAGTGTATTCGATTTTATTTAATGCCTGACCGTCGCAATCAAGTTGGTAAGTGGTGATGTAGCCTAGGGCATTGGCTTCGGCTAAAGGTTTACCTTGATTGTTATACCAAGTGCGATTCACTGCCCAACGCCCATTAACGGAATCAATAAGTTGGCATTGCGTAACGATTTCGCCAAAGGTGTTATAAATCCATTGTTGGGTCGGTTGTGCTTTGGTGAGTTGACCTGGATTTTGATCGTCAGTGGGGGTGTAAGCCCACACGGCGTTTTGTTGCATTTGTATTTTTAGGCCACGCGTATTGTATTGCATTCCCAGTGTGCGATCTTGAGCAGGATCAGGCTTGAGCTTGCTTGCCATATCCGCCATTGTTAATCCGGTTGCTGCATAATCATGGGGATTAATGGCAATCGGGTTGGCATAGCGTGTCAGGAAGATGACTTGGCTAAACGAGCTGTGTTCATAAGCGGTGACTTGCTGTTTGGCATCCACTTCATAACAGACTTGTCCTTCGAGATCATACACTTTGAATGACCAATTGCCCGCTTCATCTTGATAGGCAACGGGTTGGTGAAAGGCATTAAAAATGGTTTGGGTGGTGAGGGTAGTTGTTTTCTCAGGTCGGATTTGCGCAGGGGTGGGTGTTTGGTTGGGATCCTCAATGTTTACTTTATCCAGAATCGTCCCCAGCATGTTGTTATTCTCATCATAATGAAATGCTAAGCTGCGGGCTTGCGAGTCGCCTTTGGCTTCGGTGACGACTAGGATGTTGCCATTGTTGTCATGTTGTTGTTCGGTGATGACAGTTGCTTGTGAAGATGCACTGATTAATTGGTTGGGATTTTTCGGGTCAGGTTGAACAGTGGTTATAGTTGTGGACGGCGTTTGTTGTTGAGTTTTGCGTCCGGCATTATCAAAGTGGGTTTGCCAGATATAACCGGCTTTGTTTTGATAAGCGATGCATTCATTAAATGCATTATAGGCCCAGCTTTCGATATAACCCAAACCATCGGTGGTTTGAGAACGACGTGCCGCAGCATCGTAGGCATTTTTAGTAATGCGATCTAATTTATCCGGGCGAATGACCTTGTTTATGTCAGAGATAGTCCACGTAGTGGGTTCAACGTGTGCTTGATAATACCGGCACGTTTGCAGAACATTATCTTCTTCATCGTAGTTGTATTGCGTTGTTGTCCATGGGCCGTTATTTGTTTCAGAATTTAAAGCGCTAAATGCTAAGCGGTTGAACTGATCGTGTACTTGATGCGTGATGCGATCAGCTGCATTGGGTTGTACCAGGGGTGCAATGGTTTTGAAGGTATAGGCAGTTATTCCTATTAGATCAATAGGTATTGCATGGGTGGTTTTGAGGGGAATATTTCCATCCATACTAACGATTTGTGATTGAACATACCCCTTTGAGCCATCCATGTGTAACTTAAAATGTAAATCAGCTCGGTCATAGATTTCCCAATCGCTACGATCTTGTGCGGAAGGCGAAAGCATTTTTTTCACATCGGCCGTTTCAGCAGCCGGCAGTTGTTTAGTATCAATTCGATTGTCATACCGGGTTTTACCGATCACTCTGTTCGTCGGATCGTAATGCTGCTCGAGCACGCGACCTAGCGCATCAACCTTATAAACTTGTTTGTCATCGGAATTGTAGTAATGGTGATGAACGCGATCAAAGTCGCTGGTTTTAACCAGGGCAATCACTTGATTGGGTGAGGTGTTGTTATTAACGGCATTAACGTCTATTGCAAGAACATAACCACGCGTTAACACCACACAATTATTGCCGTTGTATTGCCAGCCACGCACCGCACCTGTTGGGTCAATGCTGAAGCATTTGCGGTTAAGTTCATCCCAGACCATGCGCGCAATGTTGCCATTGGGGTCCTGGGTGGTGAGACGATTACCCGCTGCATCGAGCGTAAATCGTTGGGTAAGATTTAAATTGTTTGGACCTGGATCAAGAATTTCAGCAGTTAAGCGACCTGCAGTATCGTATAGCCATTGGGTAACGCGTGTGGCACTGTCATTGGCACTCGCTTGTGTTTGGGTTGTTTTATGCCCCAAACCATCATACGTATGACGAGTGGTCAAACCCAGTCCTTTTGGATTAGTGGTGGTGGGTGGATCAAGGGTGGTTGCAGTTTTGCGGCTGCAACGGTCATATTCAGTGATGGTAAATACACCACTTGCATTTTGGCGGCTGATTTCTCGCCCGAGACCGTCGTAGCCAAAATGCTTGGCGTAGGCTAAGCCATTGGGTTTTGGGTCTTCAATTTGTGTCTCAATTTGTCCTGCAGCATCCAGTTGGTAGACGGAAATTAATTGATTTTGCGCAGTGTGTTGGATGAGTCGCCCCGCTAAGTCATACTCTTTTTTATAGAGATAACAGCCGTTCGGATTTGTTTGGGTATACAACTCACCGCCAGGCTCATAGAAGAATTCTTGTAAGCCACCATTGGCATCCGTTATTTTGGTTTTTTGGCTGAAAACATTGCTTTCGGTAATCACAACAACACCCATAGGACTTGTTACGGTATGTTGCCGCTGAGCAATGTTGTAAGTGTGATGCGTGATTTGGCCTAAACAATCGGTTTCAGTGGTGAGCCGATTGAAGGCATCCCAAGTTTGTTGCCGAGTTTGCTGCAACGGGTTGGTGTCCGCAATTAGATGACCTAAATGGTCGTAGGCATATTGATGGGTATTGCCTCTGGGGTCGGTCAGGGTCTGAATTTTGCCATGCAGATTGTAAATGCGTTGCACGGAAAGCTTCAATCCCACAGAGTCGGTGATGAGGCTGGTTTCTAAACCGCGAGCTTCGTAATCATGGGTTGTGGCGCACCATTGTGTGGTGTTCACTTGTTGCAGAGTTTGAGTACATTCTCTAAAAGCATTGTACTCCAGCAGTGTTGAGTAATTTTCAGGATCGATTTGGGTAAGCGTTAAACCGCGGCGATCTTGCCGATAAACGTTGATGCTATCGGCTGTGTTATTTTGTAAAGCGTTGAAAAGTTGGATGATGTCCGGTGTTAAAAAACCACCGCTTAAATGTGCTAATTGGTCACTGGGAAATTTATTCACAAACTGCCGAGTGAGGATAGGTTTATCATCAAATGCATTGTAATCCTGTGTTTGCAGAGCACCTACCGGATTAATAGTTGCACAAAGTTGGCGCGTTTCGTTGTAATAGAAAATAGTTTGGCTGCCGACGGGATTAAGCGTCGCCAGACGTAAACCGGACGTTTCATAAATATGCCGGGTAGCGCTTTGTTGCCACAATTGTTCGATTTGTGCTGTTTTTTGTTCAGGCGTGAGGGTGGTGTTAGCCTGGATTTGAGCGAGTAACACCGCAGCGCGTGCATCGAGGACAGCTGTTTCTTGCGACCACGCATTATAACGATAATAACCATCGCGACGTTGTGTTGGATCTTTTAGGTCTAGGACACTGATTTGAGTTTTATTGTTTAATGCGTCGTACGCAAAAATAGTTTGTTTTGCTAGAGGTTGTTCAGTTTTTTGTAGGATACGATTGCAAAGATCGTATTTTAAATCAGTGATTTGATCTTCGGGATCCGAGATCGGTTTTATATCAGTTAGCGTGTGAAGGGCATTGGGGTCTAGGGGTTGGACATAACGAACTTGTCGCGCTTCTAAACCGCTGGCAAAATATTCGTGTGTGGTGAGATGATGCTCCGCATCGATTTCTGCGACGCGTTGACCACGTGCATTACGAAAACAATAATTAATGGTATCATCAGGACTCGTTTTCGGACGGGTTTGATCTAGTGTAGCATTGGCGATTGTCAATGTTGCATAACACAGTTTGCGTTGGCGTTGGCCAATACTGTTGCGTTGGTATTCAATGAGATAGCCTTGATTAGTGGGGGTTTCTACTAATACCGTGCCGATAAGACGATCGTCAGCATCGAGATAACGATATTGTTTGCGATTTTTAGGGTCCGCAATGGGTTGTGGATTTTTTCCGGCTAATAACGTTTCAACTTGGGGTCGGTTGAGTGGCGTGTAATAACGGCTTATACTTTTCGATCGTCCTGCATTGTCATAATCATATTGGATTAAGTTATTTTCACCATCCACTTCATAGCGAAGTTGATCTGCAACATCGTAATAAGTGATAGCGCGGCGATCTTGATCGGGGTTAATAAAGATTTTATCGCTCAATCCTTTGAGGTCGGGTAATTTCGCAGGATCAAGTAAGATCGGTGTGGCATAACTTATGATTTGTTGCGTATGCCCACGTTCATCATAATGACGTTCTTTTATATAACCTCGTGGGTTGATGGTATACGTTAATCGACCTTGACCGTCGTAATAGTTATAACGGTAATGGCCATCCGGTTGCTGTAGGACGAGTGGACGACCAGCAGCATCGCGTTGGTATTGCGTTGTACGTTGTTGGTCTTTAAAACTTTCTTGGTATTTACAAGTACGGCCGGAAGCATCCCATAAGGTAGTTTGTTGCAAGCCATTGGGTAGAGTAACGATTACTTTTTGTTGGGTATCTTGATATTTATAATAAGTTATATTTCCAAGCGCATTCTGTTCAGTGGTTAAACGGTTCAAACCATCGTATAGTCGGACTAGAGAAGTGGAGGTGGTCTCTGTTTGTCGTTCACTTCGTACCATCCATTGGTTAAAAGGTCCCCATTCCGTATAAATTTCGCTGAAGGTGCTATTAAAAATCCCCAGCCCTTTGGGGCTGACTTGGGTATAGGAAAATTCATCCTTTACTTGACCGTAGGTATTGTAGCGATATTCGGTCAGACTAATTTGACTTAAATCTTGTTGTTGCCACCAAGTATCCAATGTGGCTAAAGCTAATTCGGTTTCGGGTGCATTTGGACTAGCATTGAAGCAAGCCGTGAGATGTTGTTGAGTAGTAATACGATTACCGAAATCATCGTAAGTATGGCGTGTTACTGTACCTTTGGGTGTAATTTTATAGTGTAATTGGCGTTTAGGATCATAAATAAAACGGGTTGTAAGAGGTGACTTGTCATCCAGGTATTTGGTTTGGCTATATCGTATGCCTTGAGCATTTTGTTGATATTTTTGAATCCGCCCTAAGCCATCAACAAATTGATTACATAAACCAAGTGCATCGTAAGTGTAAGATTCTGTTGCACCGCTAGGGTAGGTTATTTGGTGAAGTGCACCATTGTCATAATAAGCGTATTGCGTAGTGGTCGAAGTATCCCACGGCATTGCGGGACGAGTGATGGTTGTTAAACGACCGGTTGCACTGTCATAGACAACTTCGGTTTGATTATTTAAAGCATCTTGCAGTTGTGTTTTGCCTGCAGCGTAATTGAAGGAATTGCTGCATATACCATCGTTGATTTGTTTCAATTGCCAACGATTGCCAACTTGTTGATAAGCAAATTGCAGTTTGGTTTGATCGGTCTGTTGAATATTAAGAAGATAAGCATTTTGATTATCGGTATACGTATACGTGGTGGTGTAGTTGTAAGTTCCATCCAGTGGAATTACAGAGGTCAATAAACGGCTCAAATCATCAAATGTATAGACAGCTAAAACATGTGTTATTTTGTCCCCTGTTAATAATTGAAGGGTCAGTTGTTTTTTGATAGACCAATCCAGTTGGATTTGTTGCCCGGAAGGACCGATTACTTTAGTAAGTTGACCTTGTGCATTGTATTGATAAGACAAAGCTCTACCAGCAGCGTCAACAGAATTTTGTTGTAGTCCTTGCGCATCATAATGTGCTTGTAAACCACTACCTGGTTGTTGCCAAACCCAAGTACCATCACTATTTTTAGTTAAATATTCATTACCCCCCGCTAAACCTTGTGCCACATAATGTTTAGCAACTGCATCATATTGAAAAGTAGTGGATGCACCATCGCTTTCATGTAATAAAACTGAACTGTTAACTTCATTCGATTGACCTACCACAGTAAGCGATTTTCCTAATGAAAAACGCCACGCTTGATCGGGTGTTTTCGCTTGACTGTTATAAACTAAGCCAACGGGTAATTTAAAACCGTTATCAATAATTGTTTTGTGATGATCTTCAATGTGTAAATTACCGTTTGCTCCATTTGCAAACACACGTAATTGTGCTTGACCGATTGCACGACTTGCTAGCAGTGCCCCCACTGTTGTTAAAGAAGAACGTGTTTTGCCTAAATCAGAAGATGTAATCAGTTGGAAGGAGGATTTGAACATGAGAAGTACTCCCTTATAGTTGTAATGGTTATCCGTGATGATGAATTTAACAATTTTTATAAATTTTGCAAGTGAGAAAATACAAGACTTTCAGTTTTTATCAGAGAATTTTTATAAATTTCAAAAACTTAAGTTGTCGTTAAACTAATAAAAAAATTTATTTTTTATTTTTAATTACCTATTCCTAATTTTTTTGAAGCACTCCAGGTTCATTTTTTGAATCAGATCCATTTTCCACTGCCGTTTCCACTCCTTATATTTCGGAGTAAATCCTGGTACACGGTTGTTCTTATGTTCCCAAATGCGTTTTATCATTTGTGCTAGGGTGGAATATA
>JBAUEV010000277.1:0-7428 GCA_049678805.1 Gammaproteobacteria bacterium | reverse complement strand
CGGGCTCGGCGGCTCGTGCTTCGCACTTCCCTGCCTTCTCGGAAGTACAAGCCTTTTTACTTAACGGAGTAGTACTAGATAAATAAGTCAACAAAATAGCCGGCTGTTTTAATAGGCTGGCACTACGGTTAGATAAAGATCAACTGCTCTGACACCGTCTACAGTTCTGGTAACGCGTGCAGCTTCGTCAGCCTGCATATAGCTACCTACCACACCATACAGGCATACCCTTCGATCTATAGTTACTACGCGAATACTGCTTGCCGGTGCTATGCTATTTCCTAATGCGGCTTGGACACGCTCAGTAATAACGTTATCCGGTATGCTCGCAGCAGTAAGTTGCGTCTGGGGTAAGGGTGTAGTTTGAGCTGGAAGAACATAATAGGTAGTGCAGCCTGTTAAGCCAAATACCAAAAATAGAGAAGAAATACTGATTGCCGCTAAAGCTTTGCTATTAAACATACAAGTTCCCCCCTTATTGTTTTTGGATCTATTTTTATTTCCTGATTAAAAGGTTGACTAAAAATAGCCCACACTTATTTTAACTATAGCAAACAGATTTCGTTTTTCCACCCACCTGCAGGCAAGCCCGGGTAGAACGGGCAAGGCAGCATGTTCAGTGAGAGACTAAGAGCAAGTCAAGCCACTTTTCCGCAATTGACGACTATTTAAGAAATAGTTATACACAATGCGCATTCGTAGGAATGTAGGGGGGAATTTTATAATTATTATTATACTTCGAGGATCTTATGAAAAAGTCTAAATTATTGATACTTGCTGTCGCTTGCTCTTTACCAACCTTCATTTGTTCCACCCTCTATGCCGCAAAAACAAATTGCCCCAATGAAGCAATTCATTGTGTCTATAATTCCTCAGATAGTGGGGCTAAATGGGTTAAAGCGGTTATGTTGCCCAAAAACATTAATATCGTTGTGTGCATGGATAACGATACCGTTTTATATCTCGAAAAAGATGATGTAAAAATGGATAAACTAAAGCCAGGAAGCACTTTAATTTGGGAATTAAGCCAATGTTTCGACGAACATTGTACTCAAGACCAACCTCTTGGTACCGATCAATTTACTTTGCTGCGTAAAGCAAAGCATTACACAACTGACCCAGCTTTTTACAGCTTTAGTATTGATCGCAATTATGGGGAAACCTGTCAATTTCCTATTAAAAAACTTATGTTGGATTTTTCTTAGCTAACAGACTGTTTGCAATATTGTGTTCACGGATCAACATACTTGTATGTTGATCCGTCTTAATAAATCATGCTTATCGAGCCATTTATATTATAGATAAAAATGATGATATATATTTTTTAAACATACTTGAGATAACCAAACATGCGTATTAAAAGCAAAATGACAGAGAAATCTCTGAAACAACTTGAAAAAATTGTAGGTAGTAAACTAACGCTAGGCCGGCTACTGTGGGCTATTCGTACATCAGGGGAAATAGCACAAGTGGATTTTGCCGAAAACCTAGGGATTACTAAACAACATTTATGTGATATTGAACATGGTCGAAAGTCGATTAGCCCTAAATTAGCAGCAAGTTATGCACAAAAATTAGGGTTTTCAGAAGAACAGTTTATTCGACTATCTTTGCAGGAAATTGTTGATCGAGAAGGTCTAAATATACTGGTTGAAGTAACACTAAAACATTCCTTAAACTTGCATCGTACAAAGCGAGCCCATAGATCATTCTAATTGTCTGTATTTGTCCCAGTTTTTCTCAATCAAAACGTTTCAATTTCTGGCAATCTGGGCGTTAAAATCTCGCATTTTGAGGTGTAATGGGTATAATTATTATAAAAAGATGCGTTATCTGAGTCGTTTACTTATTTTCAACCATGGGAGGTATGTATGGCACGTGGCAGTAAAGATACTTATACAGCTAAACAAAAGCGTCAAGCACATTACATCGAGGAAAGCGAAAAGAAACGAGGTGCTTCTGAAAAAACAGCAGCAAGAATCGCCTGGGCGACCGTTAACAAGGAAACAGGCGGGGGTAAAAAGAAGAAAAAACCTGCTAAAAAACCCAAAAAAACCAAGTGAACCTTAGTTACAATTGCTCAGGGCATATAGTAAACATGAAATTACAAGGCTCTTGCCATTGCCAATCGGTGCATTTCGAAGTTGAATCATTTACACCTTATCCTTACATGTATTGCTATTGTTCCATTTGCCGTAAAACAGCCGGGGGCAGCGGTAGTGCGATTAATATTATGGGCCAAACAAAAACTTTGAAAGTAGTGGGGAAGAGGTATGTCCAGGTTTATCATGCCATATTAGAGAGAAATAAGCAGAATAAACTTAAACGCAGCCCTGGCCAGCGTCATTTTTGTAAACGCTGCGGAAGTTGCTTATGGATTTTTGACCCGCGCTGGTCAAAATGGATTTATCCTTTCGCTTCGGCAATTGACACACCCTTGCCAAAACCACCCGTACGTTACCATATCTCATTGGACTCTGCAGCAAACTGGTGTGAAATTCCCAAAGGGAAACATAACCTTCATTTTGAAGAATTTCCAGAAGAATCTATCGAAGAATGGCATAAACAGCGCAGGTTATATGGAATAAAATAGCCGCCCTTGAAGAAGGAGGTAATAGCCAAACCCCCTTCCCGTAAATTGCCAAAGTATTCCCTTTTCAAGGGAAATAAAGAAACGTTCCCTCCCCCTTGCAGGGGGAGGAAACAAGGATTACTGCTTTTTCACATCAAGTAATTCAATTTTAAAAATCAAGGTCTGATTAGGCCCGATGACAGGTGGCGCACCACGTTCACCATAAGCAAGCGAAGCAGGTATATAAACTTCCCAAGTCGACCCAACTTTCATCATCTTCAGCGCCTCAGTCCAACCAGGAATTACGCCCGAAACTGGAAAAGTAGCCGGCTGACCTCGTTTATACGAGCTATCAAATTCGGTACCGTCAATTAATCTGCCTGCATAATTTACCGTTACCATATCGCGATCAGTGGGCTGAGTACCATTACCTTGCGTAATGACTTTATATTGCAAACCATCAGGTAACGTAACAACGCCCGGTTTGTTTTTATTGACCATCAAAAAAGTCACATCAGATGTCATATTTCTAGTAGGTGGTGCTTGCATTTGTGCTTGGCTCTCGGTTGTCGGTGGTGTAGATGGGTTGTCTGCTGCATAAATATTGGCACATAATATGCCAAATCCTAGTATTACCATTGCTGATCGTTTCATTTTAACTCCCTATAAAAGTTAATATTTCCTAAACCGCTATTATTTTCGTTGGAATGTAACTCATTTTCAACTAAAAATTTAACTAACTAATAGGAACTCATAAGGAATCATGGCAAACTATTTATTGTGCAAATTGAGTCAGGAAGCATCAGATGATTGAAATTACGCCTACTCTTTCACTTAATGAGTCTGAAATCCGCTTTATTTTTATCCGTGCGCCCGGTCCTGGTGGGCAGAACGTAAATAAAGTCGCTACAGCCGTACAGTTACGTTTTGATGTTAAACATTCTCCCTCGCTGACGGAAGAGGTGCGTCAACGCCTACTCTCCCTAGGCGGCAAAAAGCTTACTCTACAAGGTGAATTAATTATTAAAGCGAGCCAATACCGCACTCAAGAGCGCAATAAACAGGATGCTTTGGAACGCTTACAAGAAATAATAAGACACGCTGCGAATCCGCCTAAGAAACGTAAAAAAACTAAACCTTCTGTTGCAGCGAGCCAACGGCGATTAGCAAAAAAAAAATTGCATGCTAGAAATAAAGCATTACGTCGTAGTAAACTGGATAGGGAAGATTAGACTTGCTAATCTGTATCACTTAGTTAATAGGAGAAAACCATGGCTAAATCTCAAGACCAAAAAAAAGCAACCAAGAAAAAACCAACTAGAACCCTCGCTGAAAAACGTGCTGCTAAAAGAGCGAAAAAAGGAAAATAGTCAGACGTTGAAAAGTTCTTTTGACTAAGTACTTTTGATGCCGCATAAGCGGAATCCAGACCTGACCTTGATTCCGCTCTAACGCTGCATGAGCGCTACTTCTTGTAATAAACCATTTTCTAAGTTAAATACTCGATTCATGTGCTTGGCTAATTTCATGTCGTGAGTGACGATAACAAAACTGGTTTGCAACTCACGATTCAAATCGAGCATTAATTCAAAAACCTGATCCGCGGTGCGATTGTCCAAATTGCCCGTTGGTTCGTCAGCTAAAATACAACTTGGCTCAGTGACTAGCGCACGTGCAATGGCGACACGCTGGCGTTCCCCCCCTGATAATTCACCAATACGGTGTTTATAACGCTGCTCTAATCCTACTTTAGCTAACAATGTCATCGCCTTTTCTCGAGCATATTGCGGTTTACTGCCACGAATTAAAAGTGGCATGCAAATATTTTCCAATGCACTAAATTCTGGCAATAAATGATGAAATTGATAGACAAAACCAAGATGGTAATTCCTTAATCGACCTTTTTCAGCTTCCGATAATGGCGTCAAATCACTCCCTGCCACCCACACTTTACCGGCCGTAGGTTTATCTAAGCCGCCTAGAATATGCAACAAAGTGCTTTTACCGGAACCAGAAGCACCTACAATGCCTAATAATTCATTTTGCGGTACGGATAAATCAATTCCTCTTAATACTTCAACGTATAAATTACCATCATTAAAAGTTTTAGTGATTCCCCGACATTCAAGTGCCGGTTTATTGAGCACGTTATTCATAACGCAATGCCTCAGCCGGTTGGGTACGCGCCGCTTGCCAGGCAGGATAAAGGGTTGCAAGTAACGAAAGTGCTAAAGCAATTACGCTGATGCGCCACACATCCGACCATTGCAGATGTGAAGGTAAGAAATCAATAAAATAAACATTCGCAGAAATAAATTGTACGTGTAACAAGTCTTGCAAATGTGCCACGATTGTTGTGGCATTCAAGGCTAGCAACACGCCACCAATGACACCCAGTAAAGTACCAACAATACCGATGATGCAACCTTGCACCATAAAGGTAGCCATAATTTCGCGAGGACTAGCACCTAAAGTACGCAAAATGGCAATTTCTGAACGTTTATCGGTAACAATCATTACTAACGATGACACAAGATTAAAAGCCGCCACTGCAATAATTAATACTAGAATAAAAAACATCATGGATTTTTCCATGCGAATCGCTTTGAAAAACGTCCCATATTCTTGAGTCCAATCCGATACGGTGTATTGTTCAGATAGGCTATTTTGGAGTTTGCTAGCTACTTTAGGTGCCGTGTATAAATCGGGTACTTTAAGTCGTAACCCACTAACGCTATCACCCAGTTCATATAAAACCTGGGCATCTTGCAAATTAATCATTGCCATACCTGTATCAAACCCAAAACCGCCCCCCACATTAAACAAACCGACGATGGTGAAACGTTTAAACCGTACTATCATGCCGGCCGGCGTTACTGAGGCTTTGGGCACAAATAAAGGTACTTTATCGCCAATTTTTAAGCCGAGTTGCTGTGCAAGGTTTTTACCGATCACAATGCCAAACTCGCCTGGCCGCAAAGCAGACAAAAAGCCTTGCACCATTTTAGAGGGTAGTTGCGAAACCTGGGTTTCCTCGTTAGGTAAAACACCCGTAACCAAAATTGGTTGCGATACACCTTGATTCGTTAAAATGCCTTGGCCGTTGACGAAAGGCGCTACTGCTACAATGTTAGGGAAGCGAGCCAATTGTCGTTGTAATGTTTGCCATTGCGGCAATACACCGTCGTATGTGCTAACAGTTACCTGCCGTGCCATATCAAAAATGCGGTGTTTAATTTCTTCATCGAAGCCATTCATCACAGATAACACGGTAATTAATACCGTAACCCCCAATGCAATGCCTATCATCGATGCTAAAGAAATGAAGGATATAAAATGATTACGTCGTTTAGCGCGGGTATAACGTAAGCCGATGTAAAGCGCAACGGGACGAAACATGGTTAGCTCGCAGTGGTCTAATCGGTTGATTATATAGTGAAACACTCATTCTAGCCATCGTACGGGGCAATTCACTGGCAGATTAGAACAGACTTGAACAATCCCCAAATAGAACTTCCTGTATTTATTTCTCTTGCTAAGCCTGGCTATATAGCCCAACCAAATTAATATAACCCCATAAGGAAATAGGATAATGAGAAATTCACTTTTAGTAATTTGTTTAACCATAGCATTGCTAGTAACTGTCTGCAAAGCCCATAAAATGCTGAGCAAGGTGCAAAAGCAAACGTACCAATTGGCAAGCCATTTATTGGAAGAAGTTAAACATTAGGGTAAATTTTAGAATGCCTTCAGGATGCAGATTCACCTACAAACTGCATCCTGACGGGAAGTTCGCAAAGATTCCTTGATTTTGCTAGGGCTACTTTCTACCAGAGCTATCTTCTGCCAGTGAATTGTCTATACCGTTTGTTGCTGTTAGTATTCGGTTGGCATGCTGATAGGGTCGGTCTCCCAATGTTCTTGACGTTATTGGTTATTTTGACAAAGCTCATCAAGAAATTTTTAGTAAAACGGTTGATTCAATAACTACGGCTTTTAATCAGATTAATTCTAGCAATATCGGCATGAACATGTCATAAAGTACATTAGACTTCTTTTCAAATCTTGAGAAACGAGCCAAGGTCGAAGAAAAAATGAGTGAGGAAAGTAACCATGAGAGTAGATCTTTATACTGTGATTCATAAAGCACAACGCCAACGTCTTTTTGAGCTTTCAGTAAAAATTGGCAGAACAGATTTTGATGATTCAACCCAAGTTACAAAGGTAAGAGAAGAGCTTCAGAAAATGATTGCTCATTTGCGAAAACATGCTCATACCGATGAAACTTTCATTCATCCACTTTTCAACAAGGTTGGTCAAGAAGGGCAGTTACTTGAAGAGGAACATCATGCATTAGAAAACTCCTTTGACGAACTAGAAATAATCGGAGCTAGTAGTAATGCTAGAAGCAAGCTTTATGTACAATTTAACCGATTTCTTGCTGCATACTTGCAACATATTGATGAGGAAGAAGTAACGCAAGTGGAAATTTTATGGAAGCATTTTAACGATCAAGAACTGATGGAAGTTATGAAAAATTTTCAACAAAGCTTGACACCACAAGAAAATGCAGCGGGATTGGAATTTGTATTGCCTTGTCTAAGTGTACCAGAAGTTATTAATATGCTTAGCAAAATACAAAACACCGCTCCTCTCCCAGCATTTCAAGCAGCCTGTGCGATTACCGAAAATGCTTTTTCTACTACAGAATGGGAAGGCATAAAAAAAGCGTTAAGTATCCCGTCTTTGGTGTAAAGAATTAAGTAGCCTGGTAAAGCGTCAGCGTCACCCCGTGGGCATTCTAAAACCTTTTAATCACCCCCACCCTAGCCCTCCCCCTTGAAGGGGGAGGGAAT